>JBBQBR010000120.1:0-7049 GCA_038317875.1 Lysobacterales bacterium | reverse complement strand
TAGGTGTGCGTTCGGGCGAAAGCCAATCAGATCGTTTTCACATAGGAATAGATGCGTCAACGCAACGTCGCAAGTGACTAATGCGCCGCGCTGCTTGGCGTTGGCGATTAACTCCACGCTGCGCGCGCAGCTAATGCGGCTGATATGCACGCGCACGCCGGTTTCTTCAGCAAGCATTAAATCGCGCACCAACGCCAGAGTTTCGGCGCTTTCTGGGATTCCTTGCAAACCTAAGCGCGCCGCAACACGTCCATCGTGGGCGATGCCATCTTCACTCAGGTGCAAGTCAAGCGGATGCAAAAATAAAGTCACGTTAAAGCTTTTTGCGTACTGCATGGCGCGGCGCAGGAAATTACTGTTGCTCATCGGCGCACTGCCGGAGCTCAACGCCGGGCAACCCGCAGCGGTTAAACCGGCGTACTCGCTTAATTCCTCGCCGCGCAGGCCTTTGCTCATCGCGCCGAGCGGCAAAACACGCGCACCACCGGCTCCAAAGGCTGCGCGTGCGCGATTGAGAATTAGCTCTACCACCGCCGTTGAATCAATGCACGGTTCGGTATCAGGTGCGCAGGCGATAACGGAAATTCCAGCATTGCGTGCTGCCAATGCCTCACTTTTAATGGTGGCCTTTTGCGTGGCACCCGGCTCGCGCAGCCGCGCATACAAATCGACCAGCGCAGGTGCGAGCCAGTATTCGTCAGCAGTTTCTTGGCATGGCGCTGGATTTTCATCCGCATTCATCGGCAGTATTTCTTCAAAGCCTTCCCGCGCCTGCGTGCTCAACTCACCTGATTTCGATAGCCAAGCGCGGTTTTGCAGGTCCGTATCGCTGCGCGGGTCGATCACTCGCATTGTGTTCATAGTGCTGCCTGCCTTGAACTTACTTGGGGTACTTGCGCACCCAGCACTTTTGCCATCACCGCCATGCGCACCGCTAGGCCATTGCTGACTTGTGCGCGAATAACGCTTTGCGGCCCATCAGCGACATCGGAAGCAATTTCAACGCCGCGATTCATCGGGCCTGGGTGCATCACGATGCAGTCTGGTTTTGCGCGTTTCAGTAGCTCGGCGGTCAATCCATAGTAGTGAAAATACTCGCGTTCGGACGGTAAAAACGCGCCTTTCATACGTTCGCGCTGCAGGCGCAGCATGATGACGACGTCAACGTCGCTTATCGCATCACTCAATTTTGGGAAATAGCTGATGCCAAAGTCGGTCAAATTTGGCGGCATCAGCGTCATCGGCCCGCATACCCGAACTTCACCCGTGCGCAGTAAGTTCAGCGCTTGAAAATCACTGCGCGCCACCCGCGAATGCAGCACGTCGCCGACGATCAACACCTTCAACTCGGAAAAGTCGTGCTTGTGTTGGCGGATCGTCAACATGTCGAGCAATGCCTGCGTCGGATGCGAATTGCGGCCGTCACCGGCATTTAAAATGCTGACATGCGGCGCTGCGTGTTCGGCAAAAAAACGCGCCGCACCGCTGGCCTGATGGCGCACCACAAACAAATCGCAGTGCATCGCTTCTAGCGTCGCCATGGTGTCGAGCAGGCTTTCGCCTTTGCTAGCGCTCGATGAAGCGACGTCTAAATTCACGACGTCAGCACTTAAACGGCTCGCGGCCAGCTCAAAGGTTGTGCGCGTGCGCGTGCTCGCTTCAAAAAACAAATTCACCACGGTTTTGCCACGCAAAAGCGGCAATTTACGACTGCCCCGTTCGGACAATTCGCGCAAGGTTTCTGCGGTGTCTAATAGCTCAATCAGTTGCGCCGGCTTGAGTGATTCGATGTCCAGTAGGTGGCGCAGCGTCATTTTGTTTCCTATTGCCTTTCAAAGAGTCTTTGGGTTCGAGCTATGGGTTCGAGCTATGGTTTTGCGCTACTTTAATCATGCAAGTCTAATTTGACTTGCAAAACCTACTCCTTCGCTCGCACAAGGCGTTCTAAGCTGAGCGGCGCTGGCCCACGCAATTTGATTACCTCAGCCTGCGCTAGGCTAATACTCAGCGCGCAAACGTCGGGCTGAATGGGCAATTCGCGCCCATCGCGCGCAATCAAACACACCAGCGTGATTGATTTCGGCCGCCCATAGTCAAACAACTCATTCATGGCCGCGCGAATCGTGCGTCCGGTATATAAAATATCGTCCACTAAAATAACATCACGACCATTAATATCGACCGGAATGTGGCTTGCGCGGTCATGGGTATGCAGCCCGTTCTGAGCAAAATCATCGCGATAGAAATTGATGTTCAAGGCGCCGAGCGGGCTTTTGATATTCAGATCTGCGTGTAGCCGTTGCGCCAACCATGCGCCGCCTGAGTAAATACCGATCATCGCGGGGTGCAAAATTCCGCGATCAGCTAGAAATGTTTGCAGCGACTGGGTCAGCGTATGCAAAAGTGATTCGGCGTCAAATGTCATGGCTGTGCTCCGTTGCGGTCATGAGTGCGGGGCGCGCCGAGCTTAATTCAATCAAATGCCGTTCCAAAATAACGGCCGCAGCCCACGCGTCCACCGCTTGCGCCTGTTTACGTCGTGCTTGGCCCAGCGCGCGCTTTTCCGCAAACAGCGTTTTCGCATTGCGGGTGCTGGAGCGTTCGTCAATAAGAACTGCTGGCTTTTTGAGCCTGCTGGTTAACTCGGCGGCGAATTTGCGCGCACGCTTAGAAATAGGCTGTTCCGCGCCCTCGATGGTCAGCGGTAAGCCGACGGCGTAGCCAAAGGGCTGCCATTCGCGTTCCAATTTCGTCAATGCGCGCCAAAATTCTTCCTCTGGCTGCGCTGGAATACTGCTCAGTGGGCGCGCCGAGCCGGTAAGCGTGGAGCCCACCGCAATTCCGATCATTTGGGTGCCGACGTCGATGCCAAGCCAAGTGGGATTGTCCATGGGCAAGAGGGTAACGGTGGCGCTGAATTAGAACAAGTTGTGCGTGTGTTGTACCGGCAGTTTGTCCGCGCGGTGTCCGAAATTGGGATGTCCGAAATTGGACATCCGAAATTGGGACATCTAGTAATGCAATTTCGAAATTGAACACTCTGTGCCAGCGAGCAATTCTGCTTTGCGTCTGAACAGGTCAAATCTTTGATGCTCTATTTAAAGCTACCAGGCAGATAGGACGTAAAACTGCCTGATTTTTCGGCGGAATCCACCACAACTTGTGCAGCAGCCTCAATTGGCGCGGTCAAGTTCGCCACATTATTCATGATTTCACCATTTTGCCCGACGGCAATGGTGGTTCCAAGCACTACAGCAAGTGCGCTAGCGAATAAAAAGCGGGTGCGTATGGCGTGCATCGGACGATTCTCAGGGTTTGTTAAATTACGTGTTGCAAGAGTCATGCCCACGGTGGAACGAAGTCGAACCAAGCTTGAGTAGAGCCAAAAACCGCATTCGCTGACTTTAAAAACTATCAAAAACCAAATACGTTCCAAGCAGCGCGAAGTCAAAATCGCCAGCCTATTTAGCTTAAACAAGCCTACGTAAAACGCTGTGAAATTACCCGTCCATTCAGCCCAAAAGCATGACGTCGCCACCGATTCCTGCGATTCTTGCGGTACTTTAAAGACCGAGTATGCCAACTGTGATCCTTTTGCCCGCACTCATGCTGTCCGCAGCACTAACCGACCCGAATTCGTATGCCAACTTCAACGATGTCCGCGTCAAAGATTTGCGTCTGGATTTAGCCGTATCTTTTGATCAAAAGCGCTTGTCTGGCTTTGCAGAGCTCGAACTGGATTGGAAAACGCCCGCCGCAAAAACACTGGTGCTGGACACGCGCGCCCTGGAAATTGAGTCAATCTATGCGATCGACAGCCAGAGTAACTTCAAACCTGCGCGCTTTCGTTTGGGAACGCAGCATAAGTTTTACGGGCAAAAGTTGACGATTGACCTGCCTGGGCGTAATTCCCGCGTACGGATCGTTTATCGCACATCGCCGGCCGCGAGCGGGCTACAGTGGCTTACGCCTGAGCAAACCTTAGGTAAAACGGATCCGTTTTTATTTAGTCAAAGCCAAGCGATCCATGCGCGTAGCTGGGTGCCTTTGCAGGATACGCCTGCCGTTCGCTTTACCTATTCGGCGCATGTGCGCACACCAGTTGGGCTGCTTGCGCGTATGAGCGCCAATAATAATAGTGACGATAAGCCCGACGGTGACTATCGGTTTTCCATGCCGCAGCCGATCCCAAGCTATTTGTTAGCAATTGCTGTTGGCAAATTGGAATTTCGTTCGCTCGGCGCGCGCTCAGGCGTTTACGCTGAGCCTGGGCGCATTGAAGCGGCGGCCGCTGAGCTTAGCGATACCGAGTCGATGATTGAAATTGCGGAAAAGCTTTTTGGCCCGTATCGCTGGGGCCGCTACGACATGCTGGTGTTGCCACCAAGTTTTCCTTTTGGCGGTATGGAAAACCCGCGTTTGACATTCTTAACCCCAACTTTTATCGCAGGTGACAAAAGCTTAGTCAGCCTTATTGCGCATGAGCTAGCGCACAGTTGGTCGGGGAATTTGGTGACCAACGCGAACTGGGAAAGCATTTGGCTAAACGAAGGCTTTACCACCTATGTGCAATCCAGAATCGTCGAGTCTGCCTATGGCGTTGAGCGCGAACGCATGGAAACAGCACTGTCGGAACAGGATTTGTTGGTCGAGTTGAGCGAATCACCCAGCGCAGACCAAACGTTTCGTCCGAAACTAGCCGGGCGTGACCCTGACGATGGCTTGTCCGCCGTGCCTTACGACAAGGGCCATTGGTTCTTGCGCTGGTTGGAAGAATCCTTTGGCCGCAAACACTTCGATCCGTTCTTGCGCAGCTGGTTTGACACGCATGCCTTTCAAAGCGTCGGTACCGATCAGTTTTTGGCATTTTTGAACACTGAACTGCTGGCAAAACACCCCGGTAAAGTCACTCGAGCGCAGATTGATCAATGGGTCGATGGCCCAGGTATTCCACCCTTCGCGAAAGCGGCTGTTTCAACCAAATTCATTGAAATCGACCGTTTAATCGCATCGTTTAACAGCGACAAAGTGTCAGCCGATGCGTTGCCTGCGAAAGAATGGTCGACTCAAGAATGGCTGCGGTTTTTGCATGTCATCAACGAAACCGAGCAACCATTAGCCAAACTTGCCGCACTAGACACCAGTTTTAAGCTGACCGGCTATGGCAACAACGAAGTAGCGCACGTATGGTATTTGATCGCGATTAAAAACAGCTATGTTAAAGCAGATGCGGCGCTGGATGCCTATCTGCTCAGTATTGGCCGTCGCAAACTAATTGTGCCGCTGTATCGTGATCTGTACGGCAAAGATCCAGCCCGAGCGAAGGCGATTTATGCCAAAGCGCGCCCCGGTTATCACCCGATCGCGCAAGCGACTTTGGATGCGCTGTTGAAGTAATGTGGCGCACTTGGCGCGCGTTTTTACTCGGCGCGCACAAAATTGAAACGCGACGACGCTCCAGCAAAGCGGGGTAAATTGCGAAGTGAAAACGAAGTTTCTTCAAAGCCGAGTTTCTTCAAAGCCGAGTTTCTTCAAAGCCGAGTTTCTTCAAAGCCTGCTGCTTATCGCGGGCTTATCGCTAGCATTCGCGTGCCCAATTCTGCTAGAAACGGCAGGCCGAGCTGGTCGTACTCATATAAATCGTCATTCAATATGCCATCGCTGTTGACATAAATTGCGGTGCTCAGCACGCACTGATGCCTCGGGTCTTCAAGCCAGGCGCTGTCCAGCAAAAAACCGTACGCTTGGCCGATTTTATTGGTGCTGCTTGTGTTGCTCGGAAACCTAGTCGTTTGATCGCCATGCAGCAGAAATTTGCCCCAGGCATCAGGGTAGTCGGCTTCAGAAAAACCCGCATCGCGCGGCAAGGTGCGCATGGCTTTGCGCAAAAAAGCTAAATCCGCTGGCGCTAACGCGTCTATTAGCGGGTGCGCGCGCGCGCCGGCTATCGCCAGCGTCAATGCGTGCGCATCCGCAATTGTCCAATGGTTCGAAAATTTAAAATCTTTTGGTTCGTTAATTCGGGTTTGATCGACATCTAAATACGCGCTGCCGACTTTACACGGCGGCATTGACGCCGTTGGCGCACTGAGGGTGATCTCATGTACGAGGCGGTCTTGCCAGAGTATTTGTCCGTTAACATTTGCCACGATTACACCGCGGCTGCGCGCGTTCTCGGCAGCATTGCACGTACCCAGCCGCGCCTGAAGCTTGGCATGCTCAAAGCCAAAACGCTTGAGCAAACTTGGCACGCGATTACCGCCAACAAACTCATAAAGCCGGTTGTAAGCGCCATTGTCGCTGAGCACTAGCATCCGAATCAGCGAGCGCTCGATTTCCTCGAATTCGGCCAATTCGTCCGTTTGCGCCGCGCAACTCGGCGGGTCAATCACTTTCAGCATTGCCGTTCGCGGCAAACCTAGCTGCGCTAGCTTGAGCAGCGTAAAGATGGCCATCGGCAGTTTGCGCAAGTCGACACTCGTGCTACCACTAACCTCCTTTTGGGCCAGTTGACATCGGGCCTGCCTGATATCATGGCTAAGGAAGGGGGTAACATTAGGGCATTCAACCAGCAGGTTCTGTCCATTGTTCGCCACGTCAAACGTCGCGGTGCTGACCAAGGGTCTATTCTGCCTCAACTCCTTCGTGTCTACACATCCGTGGATGACAAGAATGGGAAGTTTGCTAGGTACATCAAAAATTTGAATAATAACTACATCGATGGGACCATCAACTTGGATGATACTGTTCTCATGACCAAGGCCAAAGCTAAGTACGAAGAACTAGTTGAAGATGACCAGTACGAGATTGCGAATCAGAAAGACGATACCATTATGGCCCTTCAGACGCAAGTTGAGGCCTTGTCTACCGAACTTACAACCAAGAAGAAGTCGAAGGAAGGCGGAAGATCCTCCGACAAGGGAACGTCGAAGAAAGTTCCCAACTGGATGAACAAGGCCCCCAAGAGTGGTGAACCGAAGACCAAGACCAAGGATGGGAAGACCTATCACTGGTGCGATGGCTATGGTGTTCACAAGCCTCGTTGGGTC
>JBBQBR010000119.1:0-7052 GCA_038317875.1 Lysobacterales bacterium | reverse complement strand
GCCAACCACCACATGCTCAATACCGATAGCACCCGCCCGCCCTGGCGTGTGGTGAAGGGTGGCTCGCAAAGCTATACGCGCGCGCTGTTGGCAAAATTAAAGCAGTCGGTGCACTTGAGCAGCCCAGTGCAAAAGGTGCATCGTGATGCGAATGGCGTGAGACTCGATTTCAATCACGGTACAGAACCAAATCAGAAATCGGAGCGTTTCGATCATGTTGTGTTTGCCTGCCACAGCGACCAGGCACTCAAAATGCTGGCGCAGCCGTCTGATGCGGAACGCGAAGTGCTAGGCGCGCTCCGTTTTCAGGCGAACGATGTGCTACTGCATACTGATATTTCCATCATGCCCAAACGGCGCAAAGCCTGGGCCGCTTGGAATGCGCATATCGCTGATGATGAAAAATCGAGCCAGAAATGTAGGGTTACTTATTGGATGAATTTGTTGCAGAGCATTGACGCGCCGGTCGAATTTTTGGTTAGCCTAAACTGCATTGACCGGATTGATCCGGCAAAGGTCTTAAAGCGCCTGCGCTACGAGCACCCAATTTATACGCATGAAACAGTGCAGGCACAAAAAAGACGCGCTGAAATTAACGGTATTACGCAGCACTACGCCCTAGGTCGAAGCTTTTATTGCGGCGCATATTGGGGTTTCGGCTTTCATGAGGACGGCTTACGCTCAGCGGTTGAAGTTGCTGAGATGCTCGAATCCGGCTGGGCTTAGCGTGTGCTAGCGGATAGTGATGTAGCGCGCGCCAATACACCAGACGCTAGCGGGTTAAATTCGTGCATTTATGTCGGAACGATCCGTCACCGTCGCTATTTTCCGGTGCCGCACGCATTTAACTACGCGATCTATATGAGTTATTTAGACCTGGACGAGCTTGATCAAATCTATCGAGGCCGATGGTTTTGGTCGAGCAATCGGCGCAATTTGGTGGAATATCGGCGCGCAGATTTTTTAGGGCCGGCGGAGATACCGCTTAGAACGGCGGTATTAGATCGCGTCGAAACCGAGACCGGCGAGCGACCGAACGGGCCGGTACGCTTATTGGCGCATTTGCGCTATTTCGGTTTAAGTTTTAATCCGGTTTGCTTCTATTATTGTTTTGAAGCCGATGGTAGAACGCTGCACAGCATCGTGGCAGAGATTACCAATACCCCCTGGCGCGAACGCCACGCCTATGTTTTGCCGGTGCGTACTGCGGCTAAACGTGGCAATGTTTGGCGTTGGGAGTTCGACAAAAAGTTTCATGTATCGCCATTTTTGCCGATGGGCTTAGGCTATGACTGGCGCTTTCAAAACCCCGATGCGCAACTGCGGGTGCATATGGATGTGCTTGCGCCTATCACTGACAGCCCGGCAACTGGCACGGCAGCGAAGCCGCTCCGGCAATTTGACACCACCCTAGTTTTAGGGCGAAAAGAATTGACCGGAGTGAATCTAGCCGCCGCGCTGACGCGTTTCCCTTTCATAACCTTGGGCGTGCTGATGAAAATTTATTGGCATGCGCTGTTAATACGCTGGAAAAAAAATCCCTTTTTTGATCATCCAAAGTCTTAATCACCCGAAGTTGCCATCGATCCTGCTAAAAAAACAGTGATAAGCACGGTGCCTATTTGTAAATTGACGGTACATTTTGTAAAACATCAGCCAGAGCTGTAAAAAGCAGCCAGAGCTTTAAAAAGCAGCCAGAGCTTTAAAAAGCAGCGTTGTAAATGAGCAACGATCTGAAAAAAGTGATGATCTGACTAAGAAAGCCCCTCAACCGTTCGCTCCATCCATCTTTTTAAATGCCGCTTATGAATGAATCTAGTGTAGCCAAGCCCTTTGATTTACCTGGTAGCGAATTTGCTGCCGCACGTTCTGAACTCAAGGTGGCATCCCAAGGTGCATTGAAGCGCGCGCTCTGCAAAAAGCTGGAGCAAATGAAAGAATGCAGCTTGAGCATCAGCGAAGGCCCAGAGACGATGAGTTTCGGCGACGCTGCAGGAAATGACGTACTGCGCGCGCATATCCGCATATTAGATCCGCAAATGTGGACCTCAGTTGCCACTAATGGCAGCGTGGGTGTCGCGGAAAGCTTTATGGATGGGCATTGGGTAGTCGATGATGTCGTAGCGCTGGTGCGAATCTTCGTACGAAATCGCGATATCTTGGACAGCATGGAGGGCGGCCTAGCGAAGTTTGGTCAATTCTTGCTGCGCTGGTGGCACCAAAAGCGCCGCAATACCCATACCGGCAGCCAACGTAATATTTCAGAGCACTATGATCTATCAAATGCGCTGTTCAAGACATTTTTAGACCCAACGATGATGTATTCGTGTGCGGTTTACGAGCGTAACGATGACACTTTAGAAGTTGCTGCTGTACGTAAACTTGATCGAATATGCCAAAAACTCGCGCTAAAACCGGGCGATCATTTGCTGGAAATTGGCACCGGGTGGGGCGGCTTTGCTGTGCATGCCGCGCGGAATTATGGCTGCAAAATCACCACGACGACGATCAGTGAGGAGCAATTTCAGCTCGCCACAGCGCGTGTCGTTGAAGCGGGCTTGATCGAACAGATCAACGTCATCAAACAGGACTATCGTGCATTGACCGGTAGTTTTGATAAAGTCGTTTCGATTGAAATGATTGAAGCGATTGGGCATCAATACCTCAATACTTATTTTGGCAAAATCGCTAGCCTGCTCAAACCGGATGGCTTGGCGTTGGTGCAAGCCATTACCATTGAGGACAGCCGCTACGCGCAGGCCTTGAAAGACGTGGATTTCATCAAGCGCTATATATTTCCGGGTAGCTTCATCCCATCTATTACCGCCATGTTAGGTGCTTGCACCGAAGCGAGCGATATGAAATTGGTGCATTTGGAAGATATAGGCCCCAGCTACGCATTAACGCTGCGCGACTGGCGGGAACGCTTCAATGCGCACCTTACTAAAGTGCGCGAACTGGGCTTTGACGCGCGTTTTATCCGCATGTGGAACTATTATTTGGCGTATTGCGAGGGTGGGTTTATTGAACGCTCGATTGGTGACGTGCAGTTGCTTTTTGCGCGACCGCGCAACACTAGAACGCAGTATTTGCCGGATTTAAACTGTCAGATTTAACGGTTTAGGTTTGAATAGTTAAGTTTGAATAGTTACGTTTGAATAATCAGAGTCAATTTACTCGATTTGGTTTGTCAGCGGTTTCGCGATTTATCGAATTAAACAGCGGTGCACAAGGATGTGAGGCTTATTTGAAAACTTTGTTGAATGTTGTTTTTTTTCAAGCGCTTTGGTTAGCGTCCGTCGGCGGGGCGGGGCGCGGCTACTGGTGGCTAGGTTTGCCGGTATTAGCGGTGTTTTTGGTCTATCACTTTGCGGTTTCAACCTGCCGACGTGCTGACGCACAGCTGCTCGTTATAAGCGTGGCGCTGGGTTTTATCGCTGATAGCATGTTGCTGCAGCTTGGGCTTTTACGGTTCGAGCAATCCGTGCCATGGGCTAATTTCGCGCCCATTTGGATATTAACGCTATGGGCGGGTTTCGCCTTGACGTTAAACCACTCAATGTCATTTTTCCAAACGCGCCTAGCCTGGGCCGTCGTTTTCGGCTTTCTTGGCGGGCCGCTGGCGTATTACGTGGCTGCGAACGTATGGAAAGCCGCTATTTTCACCGCGCCGCCACTGCATGTTTACGGCGCGTTAGCGTTAGTTTGGGCGATCATGACGCCACTGTTACTTACGATCGGATTAAATTTACAGCGCAAAGTCGTTTAGGCATGTCTAGCGTAAACAGATAGCTTGTGAAATCTCGTTAAAGGAACACTGTGAATTTTGTCATGTTTTTCAAAGATGCTGCAGTCGTCGCTGCATTTGCCAGCGCAGCGATGATACTCAGCTGGGCATGGCAACGACATCGGCTAAACGCGGGAATCGTTGATATTACCTGGGCTTGCTGCTTGGCATTTGCTGCGCTGTACTACGGTGCTGTGGGTGAGGGCGCGATTGTGCCTAGGATGCTAGTTGCTTTGCTCGGCGCGACCTGGGGTTTTCGCTTAGCCAGCCACTTGCTCGCACGGGTTTTGAGTGAGCCAGAAGACGGCAGATACGCTTATTTACGCGCACATTGGAAAGGGTCGCAGTGGAAGTTTTTCCTTTTCTTTCAAGGCCAAGTATTGTTGGTTGTACTGTTTTCTGTGCCATTCCACGTCGCAGCTCAAAACCCCACCGCGGGTTTTACACCCTGGATATTGGCGGGTATTGCTGTCTGGATTATTAGTATCGGCGGCGAATCCTTGAGTGATGCGCAGCTTGCAAATTTCCGCAAAAACTCGGCAAATCGCGGCAAAACTTGCCGCAGTGGGCTTTGGCGCTATTCGCGACATCCAAATTATTTTTTTGAGTGGCTACATTGGTTTAGCTACTGCTGCTTTGCGATCGGCGCGGCCGGGGCCATGTGGGCGCTCATTGGGCCGATCACCATGCTGGTAACGCTGTGCTGGGTGACTGGAATTCCCTTTGTCGAAGCACAATCGATACGATCGCGTGGTGAGGATTACCGGAACTATCAACGCACAACAAGCGCGCTAATTCCTTGGTTTCCGAAGAAACTAGTTCCAGAAAAGACCTAGATTCCCTAAAGTCTACTTTGATGCGGCGATGATGTCTGAAATTGCGGATTCAATTGCGGCAATTGATGCCGCGTTAGGCTCGGCTTTTAATTGATTCAAAGCCGCTACTAACGCAACCGCGCCAGTAAACCCTGCCGCACCTGCGAGCTTATGCCGTTGTTCGCTTAAGCCAACATTATCGTTTTGCTCGAATGCAGTTCGCAGCGCGGCACCCTTGCTGATCAGCTCCGCCACCAACATGGCACGCAGCTTTAGCATCAGCTTTTCATCGCCGCCTGTGGTTTTAAGCGCTAGCGCGCGGTCAAATAGTGCAGCGCTAGCCGCATTTTGCTTTTCAGCGATCGGCAAGGCGACGTCTTCGCACGTCACGTGCCTTACCGCAGCAATAATCGCGCTAGCCGACCATGGCTTGGCACACACTTCAGCAAAACCCGATAGTAAAAGGCTTGCTTTAAGCTTTGAACCCAGTTCACCCGTCAGTGCAAACGCCGGGCTAGCACTCGAATTTGCGTCGGGCTTTGCGCGCAAGCGCTGCAAAAGCACATCGCCATTAAAATCCGGCAACTGGATATCAAAAAGCAGCAGTGCATAGCGATTTTTGCAGGCCAGCGCAAAACCTTCGCTAGCAGTCATTGCGGTATCAACCATAAAGCCTTCAGCGCCCAATAGCTCACTTAGCAGCGTTAAGTTCATCGCGACATCGTCGACGGCAAGTATTCGAATTGGACTATTTGACATTGAATGGTTTACCCCGCTGATCATGCAGTTTCGACTAAATCTAGTGTCTTAGGCCATACTCTAGCCCTTAATTTTTACGCATCGTCGTGATTGAGGATTTGCCTTGCCAGCGTTTGAAATAGACATTGATGATTTGAGCCACGACGCGCGTGGTGTTGGGCGCCTGAACGACAAAGTCGCCTTCATCAGCGGCGCGCTGCCGGGCGAGCGGGTGCGCGGTGCGCATCTACACCATGGAAAAAGCTTTGATCATGGCGTGGCAAGCGAAATCCTGCGTGCCAGTCCGGAACGTGTGCAGCCAAAGTGCGAGCATTTCGGTGGCTGCGCGGGCTGTAGCTTGCAGCATTTTTCGCAGGCCGGGCAACTCGCATTCAAACAAAACATGCTGCTGCAAGATCTGAAGAAAATTGGCCGGGTGGAACCAGAGCGTCTACTTGCACCGCTTTTTGATGCCGAGTTCGGCTATCGGCGTAAGGCGCGCTTAAGCGTTAAAGACGTGGCCAAGAAAGGCAAGGTGCTGGTCGGGTTTCGTGAGCTTGACGGGCGCTTTGTCGCGGACTTGCGCCGCTGTGAAACGCTGCATCCAAAAATTGGCGATCGCATTGCCGATTTAGCGCGTTTGGTCGAAAGCCTGAGCGTGCGCCGGCAAATCGCGCAGATCGAAGTAGCGATTGCTGAGGAAAGCGCAGCATTAGTGTTTCGTAACTTAGCGCCGCTCAACCCCAGCGATGTCGAAAAGCTGGTTGATTTTGGCGCGCTGCATGATTTCCAAATGTGGCTACAGCCTAAAGGCAACGACAGCATCTACCCGCTCAATGACGCGAGCGCGGGCTTGCACTACACATTGCCCGAGTTTGATGTGCGCGTGAACTACCGCCCGCTTGATTTTACCCAGGTTAACTTTGGCCTAAATCGCAAAATGGTGCATCAAGCGCTGCAATTGTTAGTGCCCAGCCCAGGTGAGCGCGTACTCGATTTATTTTGCGGCTTGGGAAATTTTACGCTGCCGCTTGCGCGCTCAGGCGCAACCGTAACGGGCGTTGAAGGGGACGCCGGCTTGGTTGCACGAGCACGCGAAAATGCGGAGGCGCACGGGCTTTTGGCGAACGTTGATTACGCCGTATCGGATTTGTTTTTAGATCAAACCCAAGCCAATTGGGCGCGCGCAGACTATGACAAGATCTTGCTAGATCCGCCGCGCGCCGGTGCTGAAGGCGTATTGAAGTATTTGCCCGGCCAAAGCGTACAGCGCGTGGTTTATGTATCCTGCAACCCGGCAACCTTGGCGCGGGATACCGAAATTCTAGTTCATACGCATGGCTTTAAGCTCAAGGCCGCCGGCATTATGGATATGTTTACGCACACCAGCCACGTCGAGTCGATGGCATTGTTTGAGCGTAATTAATGGGCATTGAGATTGAACGCAAATTCTTATTGGCTAGCGACGATTGGCGCGCATTGGTATATAAATCGGAAAAGATGGCGCAGGGTTATTTGGGCGGTACGCATTGCTCAGTGCGCGTGCGGATCGCAGAAAATTCGGCGTTTTTGAATATCAAAAGCCGCGAGTTGGGTGCGGTGCGCCAGGAGTTTGAGTATCCAGTGCCGATCAAGGATGCGGCCACGCTTTTAAGCAATTTCGCAGACGGTGCAGCGATCATTAAAACCCGGCATTACGTGCGCCACGCGGA
>JBBQBR010000118.1:0-7110 GCA_038317875.1 Lysobacterales bacterium | reverse complement strand
GTCCCCGGTTGCTGCAATAAAGGCTGGGTTGTAATGCTTGACGTAGCCGTCCAAATTTTCCGGCGTGTCGCGCTCAGGATCAATCGAAACAAACACGACTTGCGCCGCCGCTGCTTGATAACTGGGCAACTTAAGAATGCCCAACACCGCATTCAGCTCGGTCAAAGTGGTTGGACAAATATCTGGGCAGCTAGTGAAGCCAAAACTCAACAAACTCCAGTGCCCCTGCAATTGCGCCAAGGTAAAGTCAGTGCCGCCGCTGTTTTTTAAGTTAAACGACGAAATTGTTTTTGCGGCGGGATAAACGAGCAAGCCTTTGTAAGCGTGCGGGTCGATACCCGCGTCCGCGTTGCTTGCCGTAGCGCTTGATATTTGCACGCGCGAACCTAGCCACAGGCCTAAACCGGCAGCGATAGCCACTAAAAAAATGATAAGGAAAACGTGTTTGTCAGCCAAGCCAACTTGGCTTAGGCCCGCAGGATATTTTTTCATCCCGCGAGCCTAGCCGATCAAACATGAAGCGTTGGCAAAACTAAGCCGTAAATGCGCAAATTTGAAGGCGTGCGCAGCGCCGGTTTAGCTATTCTTTAAATCGTGTCGTCGAAATCAGTTCGACACCATTTTTAGTGAAGGCAACCGTTGAGCCCACAGATTCAATTTGCGCCATCATCGCTTTTTGCATTTCCATCATTTGGTCGAAGCCTTCTTGATCTGGCGCAGGCATGGTTTCCTTAGCCTTTTCCATTGATCCCAATGCCAACTCGAACAACGCACTGCCGTAGGAAAACTCAAATGCCTCGCCGTTTTTGGTGCTCGGCGCTTTTTGTAACGCGCTCAAATCTGCCAACCGGTTTTTGCCAACACCGACAATAAGCATGGCCGGATTCATCGCGGCGTAGCCCTCGTTCGCACTTAAACTGCCAGCGGGCACGCTCGCAAAAATCGATGGATCCAACTTTACCGGCTTGCCACCTACTTCCGGCTTGGTGTTTGCCAGTTGCGTCACATAACCCTGCACCATCCCCAGCACGGCTTCTGGTTGATCGGTAAATAATGCGACGTTGCCTGTGATGCCGCGCGGCTGTGGCTTTTCCGCGGCGTAATCCATCTCAAAGTCGTCAATGCTTACGCCAAAACCCTTCACCATCGCCGCCATACCCAACATCGGATTCGCCAAACTTTCTTTAAGCTTGGCGGCATTTTCATTCCAGCTCAATAGCTCCGGGCAGGTGTAGGGCGCTGCAATTACTTTATCCGCCTGCACGCGCATGACATTCATCGCCTTTAACGGGTCCGTCGAGAAGCCCATTTTAAAGGCGCTACCTTTGCCGTAAGCCGGCATCGGTGCCACTGTGCTTGCCAGCCGGCTCGCAATTTCAGGCGTTAGTTCCAACACTACTTTTGCTGACATTTCCGTGCCCGACAATTCCGTATAACCCATCACAGCACGCGGCATATGACTGAGAATGCTCAACATCTCGCTTCTACATACGGCGGTCGCCGTCGGCATTTTTTCATTGTTTGCCGCCGCCCAAAGTGCAGTCTCCAATTTATTTGGCTTGCCCATGTACACATTAGCCAGGGGCGCGAAGTCGATAAAACCCAGTGAATAGCCATTCAAACCATATTTATTTTGGATCGAGCTGAGCTTAGCGCTAAGCGCTTTGGCACCGACTGCCGAGGCGGGAACAACCATTTGCAGTAAGTCATTCTTGGCATTTGAGGGCAGCACGCTGAGCACCAGTTGATCGCCTTCAATCACAATAATCGGCTGAATTTTTTCCGCGCCAAGTCGAAACATCTCGCCGCTTCGAAGCTTGCTGCGCGTGTAGGTGAACTCTGGATTGCGCTTTTTCAAAGGCAACTTCGCGTTGGCCTTTTTGCTGAAGTCAATTATTTTGTCCAGCGTGTTGGCAACTGTTAAACGCGCTTTAGCTGCATCTGATATCTCAAAACGCATAACCGGCACTAAACCCACGCCATAAATCGCAAAGCGGGCCTGGGGCTTAAATCCAGCTTTCAATGCCGCTTCGTCGCTCGTGTAGATATCACCCAGCTCGGCGAACAAACTGAAAATTCGCTCAGCTTCCGCGCGCTTTGCGGCGGTATCGGCCGTTTCGGGCTCACCCGCAGTAAGCCCTTTAAGAAAGCCTTGCTTCGCACCCGTCTTAAACAATTCGATAATTTGACCGCTGTAGCGCTTCATGCGCGCCGTTGCAGCCGGCGGCATCGGGGCCAGACTAGCAATTAAATAAGGCGTATCGCTCGGCACATAGTCAATCGGTGCAGCCGCAAACGCGGTGGGCAGAGCAAAAAGTAAAGCAGCAGCAATCGCTAAACGACGCATAAATATTCCTTAATTAAATGTTAAAGAGGAGTGTAGCTTTAGGGGCGAGCAAAACTAAAGCTAACCTACACCCTAACTCTGTTACGCCTGCTTAAAGTCATATTATGGCGGAACGTGATCGCTGCTCAATCCATCAACCCCATCCGACTAAATGATCGCGCCTGAGTTGGTGTTTAGTCCATCAGCCCCATTCTACTAAAGGAACGAGGAGGCCCATCGCAAATCAAAATGTGGTCGTGCAAAGCAATATCCACCGTCGCTAGCGCCTGTTTTAGCTTGCGGGTGAAATGGATATCGCTTTGCGAAGGTTGATCGCTGCCGCTTGGATGGTTGTGCGCCACAATCACACCGCTGGCTTTGCGTGCTAGCGCTTTTTCAACAACGGCTCTGGGCTTAAGCGAGATTTCGGTCATCGTGCCGCGCGCGATTTCGTCTAGCGCTATTAATCGCAGCTGATTGTCCAGGCTCAGGCACACAAATACTTCTACTTTTTGATCCTGTAGTGTCGCTTGGATCAGCGCGGTCGCGGCACCGTCGCTGGTCAATTCGCTACCGCGCTGCAAATTTTGCTGCATGCAGCGGCGGCCTAACTCCAGCGCGCCCTGCAGTTCGCAAAAGCGCGCCAAGCCCATACCGCGCAATTTTTTTGCATGCAGCCAATCCAGCGCCAACAGGCTGCGCAAACTAGTCGCGCTTTGCAGCATTTCGCGCGCCAAATCGAGCGCGCTTAAATCACGAATACCGGTGCGTATGAAAAGCGCCAACAATTCAGCATCGCTTAATGCCGCCACACCTTGGTGCAGCAATTTTTCTCGTGGGCGGCAGTCTTTTGGCCAGGTGTGGATAGGCATAGCGTTAACCTGTTGATCAGAAGCGCAACGCTGCCACGCAATTCGCGGCCGCGAACTCAGATCAATCTGATTTTAGGTACAGATTTAGCGCCGTTGTTATCGCAGCGGCAACGCGCAGCAGAAATAAATCGCACTTAACGCTAATTTTATTGTGCTAAGAAACGCTGCGGAGTAACTTGACCATGCCTCAACGCGACTTGCCGCTGTTGACGCGTAGCGCGCACAAGCACCCATGTGTGCATCCACTAGACTGTCAACTTGGAACTTTCGGCAATGCCCGAAGCATCCAACCAAAGGAGTCAAGAATGTTTGAAAGCAAAAATCAGGAAGACGTTCAGTCATTTATTGAAGGCAACAACGAAGCTCGCCGTCTCATTAACCGCCACCGCCAATTAGATCGCGTCGTTAATGATGCGAGACTTGGACTGCGCCCGGTTGATGATCGGACGCTCGTCACCACGAAAAAGGAAAAGTTGCGCGCGAAAGATCGCCTCACTTTTCTGTGGGAGCAGCGGGAAAGTTGTTAACGCGTTATTGATTTTTTCGGCCACGCCTAGCGGCTTGGCTTAGTGCGAGTCTTTCCATCACGGGAATCCAGGCCTAATCGGCGTCACCGATCGCGCCTCGGTTCCCGTTTTAGCATTGCCCCTTACATACTCGCATCGGACAGCCCTGACTATTGGCAGATGTACAAACGGCCAGAACGCGGACACGCTTCGCAGTATGAAAAAACTCCGCAAATTCTTGTTCCGCCTCTCCGCAGCCGTTGTACTAATTGCGATTTTTGCGTTCGTGCATTTCTGGTATTTCAAACCCATTTTTATTAGTGCCTTTTTCGAGCGGGTTTTTATTCAGTACGCGCTAGACGACCCGGAACTGCTTTCTTCTATGGGCATCCTTCGTTCGGTAGGTTTGACGTATTACGATGACGACCTGACCGATGTATCGCCAAAACGTGAACGTGCAATTGCTGAAAAGCTAGTCGCTGACCTAGCCACGCTGCGCCGCTACGACCGAAATACGCTTGTGGGCGAACAGCAGCTCAGCTACGACGTATTAGAGTATTTTTTAGACGTGCAGGCGCGCGGCCAGCCGTTTGAGCATCACAACTACCCAGTTAATCAGCTTTTTGGCGTGCAAAACGGCTACCCGCGTTTCATGAATGAAGTACACACCGTTAAAAATTACGGCGACGCACAAAACTACATCGCCCGCTTACAAAAAGTGGAGGGCAAATTTGCCGGCGTGCTCGAAGGCCTAAAACTACGCGAACAAGTCGGCATTTTACCGCCGCGTTTTGTGTTGGAAAAAGTGCTGGCTGAAATGCGCAGCTTTATCGGCAGCCCGGCTAAAGAAAATTCGCTATACCTTGAATTCCAAACCAAATTGAAAGGGATTGCGGCCGACAAAATGAGCGAAGCCGAGCGCACCGAATTATCAGCCAAAGTTGAAAATGCGATTCAAACCAATGTGTACCGCGCCTATGGCGGTTTGATCCGCTATTACGATGCGCTGTTACCGAAAGTTACTGCCAATAATGGCGTTTGGGCGTTGCCGAATGGCGAGGCCTTCTACACGTGGGCAATTGAACAAAACACCTCTACAACCATGAGTGCAGATCAATTGCACGATCTAGGGTTGGCAGAAGTTGCAAACATTGAGCAGCAAATGGACGCAATTTTGCGTGGTGAGGGCTTAAGCGAAGGCAACGTCGGCGCGCGGGTAGCAGCGCTTTCCAAACGACCCGATCAGCTGCGTCCTAATACTGACGCTGGCCGCGCCGAAATTTTGGCTGACTACAAAACCATTTTGACCGAGGTCAACACTGAGCTTGCGCCCTATTTTGACGTCATGCCCAAAGCCGCCCTGGACGTGCGCCGAGTTCCGCCGTTCGCAGAAAAAACCGCACCCGGCGCTTACTACAATGGCCCATCCATGGACGGCGCACGCCCAGGCGTTTTTTATGCCAATCTGCGCGACACCGCTGAAACGCCGCGTTTTGGCATGCGCACCTTGGCCTACCACGAAGGTATTCCAGGGCACCATTTTCAAATCGCGATCGCACAAGAGCTCAAGGGCGTGCCAACATTTCGGCGCATCTTGCCGTTCACCGCCTATAACGAAGGCTGGGCACTGTATGCGGAACGCCTTGCATGGGAAGCCGGTTTCGAAAAAGCACCGCTGGATAATCTGGGTCGCCTGCAAGCCGAAATGATGCGCGCCGTGCGCTTAGTGGTCGACACCGGTTTACACCGCAAACGCTGGAGCCGCGAGCAGGCAATTGACTACATGCAGGACAAAACCGGCATGGCGTTGGGTGAGGTAACCAGCGAAATCGAACGCTATTTAGTCAACCCAGGTCAAGCACTTGCTTACAAAGTCGGCATGATAAAAATTTTGGAACTACGCGAAAAAGCGAAGCGCGAACTAGGCAGCAAATTTGATATTCGCCAGTTCCATAACGAAATGCTGATCCACGGATCCTTGCCGCTAAAAGTGATGGAGCAAGTAATCGAACGCTACATCGCCAAGCTTAAAGCCCAAAGTTAAGGCAAATCCGCCAGCAACGCTAAATGCACGTTCAGAAATCGCCGCCCTGCCCTTTGAGCTTGCCGCGTATTTGCACTAGACTTCGACCCGCATGCCCGAATGGCGAAACTGGTAGACGCAGCGGACTTAAAATCCGCCGGTTGGCTAAAACCACCATGCCGGTTCGATTCCGGCTTCGGGCACCAAATACGAATACAGCAACGTCCAAGAAAGTCCACAAACCCTCATAGTAGCGGGTTTTTTTATGGGTTTTAGTAAACTTAGCGTCCAACGGTGTACAGGCTGGTTTGTTGGTATCCAGCCAAAGATGTTGGTATATTTGTTGGTATCAGGGCGATTTTGCTCGATACCAACAAAACAGGTACCAACAAACTATGGCAAAGGTTACTCAGAAATTGACGCCGATCACGATCAAGGCAAAAGCTAAGCCCGGCAATGCGCCGTTTAAGCTGACAGACGGCCAAGGCGTATACATGTTGGTGAGCCCGAACGGCTCATGTTATTGGCGTATGGCGTATCGCTTTGCAGGCCTGCAAAAGTTGCTTGCGCTTGGCGTCTATCCGGCTTTGAGTTTGGCTGAGGCACGCCGCGCCGCTGAAGCTGCCCGCGCTTCGCTTGCAAGCGGCATTGATCCGAACGCTACGCGCAAAGAAACAAAGGCCGCTATTGTTGCCGCTGAAGTGTTTGAAGTGATTCGCAGCGAGCGCACGTTTCAGGCGGTGGCGTTCGATTGGCTCAGCAAGCAAGAAGCTAAGCTCACGCATACCACGATGAAGAAAACACGCTGGATGCTGGAATCGTTTGCATACCCAGCCATCGGCGCGCGTGCGGTTGAAAGCTTGGAAGCGCCGGATATGCTGGCGATCTTGCGCACTTTGGAAGCACGCGGCGTATTGGTGACGGCGCACCGGCTATCGCAATACTTCAGCATGATTTTTCGCTACGCCATCGCCTGCGGCTACATCACGCGTAATCCGGCGGCAGACTTGCGCGGCGCGCTTACTGCGGCGATCACCACCTACCGCGCAGACATTACCGAACCAGCCAAAATCGGCTCACTGCTGCGCGCTATTGATGGCTTTGAGGGGCACTTCGTCACACAGATAGCGCTCAGGCTGGCACCGCTTGTGTTCGTCAGGCCCGGCGAGCTGCGCAACGCGCAATGGTCAGAGTTCGACTTCGACGCGGCGTTATGGCGCATTGATCCAAAGCGCATGAAAATGCGGGCACCGCATGACGTACCACTAAGCCGCCAAGCGCTGGCGATCCTGGCAGAGTTAAAGCCAGTCACAGGCTCCGGCGCTTTACTTTTTCCTGGCGTGCGGGTGTACGAGCGTGCAATTAGCGAAAACACATTGAACG
>JBBQBR010000117.1:0-7113 GCA_038317875.1 Lysobacterales bacterium | reverse complement strand
AGCGACTTCAGCGGGTGGTGGACTAGGACTGCAATTGCTGCCTTGGCCGACGGTTGATTTTGCCAAATTCGGCCCCGTCGAAGTCAAACCACTGTCGCGCATCAATAAAATTGCCGGGCAAAACTTGGCGCGCAATTGGGCAATGATTCCGCACGTTACGCAAAATGACGAAGCGGACGTGACTGAAATGGAAGCCTTCCGCAAGAAGTTAGGTGAAGAAAATAAAGAGCTAAAACTGACGCCACTGGTGTTTTTGATTAAAGCGGTGGTGGCAGCCTTGAAGAAATTTCCACGTTTTAATAGCTCGCTTGATGGCGATAATTTGGTTTATAAGAATTATTTCCACGTCGGAATCGCGGTTGATACTCCAGATGGATTGGTGGTTCCAGTGATTCGTAATTGCGATCAAAAAGGGCTGTTGGAGTTGGCGAAAGAAATGGGCGAAATCAGCGTCAAAGCGCGCGAAAAGAAGCTCAGCCCTGGCGATATGACCGGCGGTTGCTTTTCAATTTCCAGCTTAGGTGGTATCGGTGGCACCGGGTTTACACCGATCGTGAATGCGCCAGAAGTTGCAATTTTGGGTGTTAGCAAGTCACAGATGAAGCCGGTTTGGACTGGTGCTAGCTTCGATCCTAGGCTGATGTTGCCATTGAGTTTGAGTTATGACCATCGCGTCATCGATGGTGCTGCTGCTGCGCGTTTTGCCGCATTTATTGCGCAGCAGTTGGGTGATGTCAGACGTTTGTTACTGTAAACCCCCGCCGCTGCATGAAAAGCCAGCGTTTCGAGAGCGATGCAGCAAGTCTTGGGGGGGGAATTTGTAAGCGGTAAATTTAAACTTTATCGCTCGCTTTTTATACATTGTATTCAGCTTCCTTTGGTAGATTGCACGTTCTTCCAACCTGTAGGATTTTTCATGCTGCGAAATACGACCTTGATTACTGGATTAGTTTTATCCGCCTTTGCTGCTCATGCGGATCAAGAATTTTCTGGGGTCGGCGCGACGCGCGATTACCTTTGTAAAAATTCTGAAACGATTACGGTTTCTGGTGTTTCGCAAAACATTAACTTAAGCGGAGTTTGCGGCAAATTGTTGATCAGTGGTGCCAGCAATGAAGTGCGCGTAATCCAAGTCCAAGCGATAGAAGTTGAGGGTACAAGCAACAAAATTTATTACGGCAGCGATGCCAAAGGCTCCAAGCCAAGCATGAAAAGTTCAGGCACAGGCAATGTGCTCACTGCAGATGCGGGCTTGCGCAAAATCAACGCCACAGCTGAAAGCACTGCTGGCAAGGCCGTCGCAAGCAGCGCACAAGCAGCCGCGATGATTCGTGATCCAGAACAATGCGGCGCGACGCAAACTGTTGAAGGTGCCGCGAATGGCCAAAGTTTGCATTGCGAACCAGGCGAACGTATTTTGATCGAAGGCGTTGCGATCAATACCCGAGTTAGCGGGAATTGTGCCGCCATTTGCATCAATGGCACCGATAATGTCATCACTGTGGATGGCGATGCGCTGGCAGTTGCGGTCAGTGGCACGACTAACCAAGTTCGCGCCGCGCGGGTTGACGCCGTTAGTCTGGACGGCATGAATAACTCCGTGCGATATCAAACAAGCTTAGGTGGCCAAGGACCAAAAAAGGACCAACCGAAAGTAGCCACCGACGGCATTGGTAATTCTATTTCGCGGCAATAACGCGACTGCGCGTTTTGCTGCATTTATTGCGCAGCAATTGGCTGATGTAATTAGGCTTCTGTTATTGAAAAAAGCCCGGCGACCAGAGCGCCGGGCTGGTTTTTAAAACCGCAGAAGCTGATCGGTGCGCTACGAAGCTACCCCATCCGGTGCGGAAACGGGTTGCTCCACGGCTTCAAAACTTTCATTCATGAATTTTTCGGCCGTGCAATCGTGCGAGCTTGCAAAGCGAAAAATGCTGGCCGCTGAGGGTGATGCCGGATTGCTCGGAGATGTGCCAGTAATCGCCCAAGCGTCGCTTTGTTCAATAAATTGTTGTGGACGCAGCAAAGGCGTGGTGACGGTTTGTAACACGGTATCGGTGCACAGCGCGCCCTCGTCGCGCCATTCAATGACGTGCGCGACATTACTACCCGGCGAAGTTTGCTGATTAAAGCTCGTGATGCGAACGTCGCCAGTCGGGCTTAGTGATAGCGCTGCATCGGTCAAACGCGCATAGCCCTGGTCGCCGTGATATTGCCGCGTCCAAAGTACGTGGCCGCTGGCGCTAATTTTGGCAACGTTTATGTGGTCAAAATCGGCGCGAACCAAGGCAATTTCGCCAGATGCATTAACGGCAAAATCATTTGCTGGGAAGTTGACATCGTTTCGCGTCCATAGCGGCTGGCCACTGGCAGAGCGTTTTTGTAAGCGATAACCGAGTCTTCCTGTGTTGTTGGGAAGCGGTGTAAAGGTGCCGCGCCCGAGCAGTAAATTACCGTTTCCATCTTGACGCAAACTTGCTGGAAATTGGATGCAGGGCATGACGCCACCACTGTCGGATTGATCAAGTTCCAGAACGCCGTTCGCGCTGTAGCGGATCAAATGCACGATCGCTTCACCATCTTGAGTATTGCTGACGAACGCGATCGCCAAGCCACCTGTTGCGGATGCGACAGCGGCATGCTCGGAAAGATCGTCGCTGCCAGGAGTCAAATAGCGTATCTCTGGCAGCTGTGTGCCCGTGTCAGAAATTCTTGATAGCGTAATGTCGCCTAGGTCTCGGTGAACGACAGCAACTTCGTTGTTGCTCAACATTTGCACGGCGTACTTGCTGCGACTGAAACTGTCGAGTTCAGGCACGCGCTGCTCCCAGCGCAATTGCCCGGAACTCAATTGATATGATCGAATCACTATCTCACTTTGCGAAAAAGATAATTTGTTTCGAAACACAACGCTGGCAGTGCCATTGTTACCAACCGCTATTGCCGGGTTTATGCTGATATCGGCGTCGGCACTGACATCAAACTGGGTCCAACGCAGCTGACCATTGGCATCGTATTGCACCACGCCTACCGGGTGGGTTTGGTTTGGTGAGCTAACGCTGTGGGTGAGTTGAATAAATCCGCCGTCTGGCGTCGCAGCGCTAGAAATGGGATCGCTTGCGCCGATCTTGGTTGGGGCTAGCCAGGACTGCGCCCAGCTCGGTGGCAAGGATTGCGCGGATACCGCAGCGCTTAACAGCGTTAAGGCAAGCCCGGCGACTCCGGTGCCTATTCTTAACGCTAATCTGGCGGGTGATGTTGACGAATGGAAGGTTTGTGTGGACATGGTTTTGCTCCTAGGTTGTTTATGATTGAGAAAAGACGTGCTTATTCACGGTACAAATCAAAAGCGTTAGGCAATAGAAACCCGTGCGGTCTGCAAAAATGCAAAAACCGATTGGTGCCGTGGTGGAAAAACAGGTCTAGCGGCTTGCTTGTTAACTCTGTGGCGGCAGCGGCGGTGCTAGCGTTCGCGGCTGCTTTTTGGGCTCAGTCCTCAAATCCCACCCGCTGCAATAGCTCAAAGCTTGGGTCATTCATGGTGCCGCTGATTTGACTGCCCGGCGCGTGCGGCTGCGCGCTCATTGAATCGGCGAAACGCAGGGGCACGTCATCTTCCGCAATGGTTACGCTGCCGCCAGAAAGCGTATTGGTATTGGGATCAAACACCGCATGTTCGATGCGCACCAACATGGAATTAGTTAGCGAGGCATAGAATTGCTGAGGTGTAACCATCACGCCGTTTACCGTGCTGTAGCTATTGCTGGCGCTGATCGTTGTGCCAAAAACCTTGCAGCGCGTCATCGCTGCTTCAATCTCGGATGCCGGGCCTTGTAAGGTGTAATCATTGAAAACCGGCGCACTGATATTGGTCACTCGCGTCGCATAAAAATTACCGGCGCTATCTTGGTAGGCACGCACCTCCAACTGCCTAGGCTGGTTCAGCCCAAGGGCAAAAACATTTGCTTGATCACGCAATTGGGCGCTATTTTTTATGCTGTTGCCCAGAATCGTCAAACTTTCGTTGGGCGAAATGTCGCCTGGGGAAACCGGCGCTTGTAGGCGGATACTGCGGCGAATAAAGCGAATCTTGCTTGCACTGATTAGGTTTGCGCCACTGTAGAAGCCCTCGACTTCAATGCCAACGCCCAATCCTAGATCCCCGGCATTGCCATAGCGATAACTCGTCTGCGCGTTCACTTCAACATTGAGCGTGCCCAGTAAAAACCGTCCGTTTTGCAGTAAAGCCCCGATCAAACCGGTTGCCACCACCGGTGCACCGGCGACGGTGACATTCGGCGTAGGCGTGCTACAGCGAATTTGATTTGCGCTGATCGGCGCGCCAATCACATAAGGACTTTGCGCAGCGGCGCGAATTTCCACATAGTTGCCAACCGCGATGCCGGAACCACAATTGAGCGCTGCGACTTTAATATTGACCAATTGACTGCCAATTTGAAGCATGCCCGCACTGAAGTCGGTAACAAAGCCAGTTAAGCGCCAGTTTGGCGCATTCGCTTGCAGACTCAGGCGAGTGGCGATCAGGCTGTTATTTGCGTCAACTTGGCCGGATACTGCCAAGATTGTGCCGGGGCTCAAACTATTAATCCCGGCTGCAGGCATGCCTAGCAATACGGTATCCGCATCAACAGTTAGGTTTTGACCAAGCACTTGTAGTGGGCTTAGCTGCGTGACCGGCCCGCGCAGTTGCGTATTGATTTCGACAAACTCGGCGAGTCCGCTACTAAGTGTGGCATCTGCCGCTAGGCGCGCAAAAACGCTGCTGCCAGCGCCTGCTTGCGACGGCGTGGGCTCACCTACGATCTCCTCGCCATCAAGCATGTATTGCGTCGCGGCATTAATTGCGAAGTCTCGCGTGTTGTTGACACCAAAGCCGGTGCCAACACGATCATTTGGCATTGGCGCTGAAACAAACGTGTTGGCCATTGCGGAGGTCGCTAACGCCAACAACAACAATAGGCGCGCAAGTGCTAATTGCAGGGTACGTGGACGCGACTGGAGGTTGGCGAGTTCAATTTCATTTTGCTTAGACAAAACATTTAAACCAAATTTCATGGCAATTCCTTTCTAGGTGTTTGGCTTTTTGTCGCTTTGCTAGATCGGCCACGGCCGTCTTGCTTGGGCTCAGGGGGGGGCGGCTCGTCCTGGAAGTAATAAACGCCCAGCCCCAAGCGCGATACTTTCGGCTCGTCGGGTTGCGCATTCATATGTAGCTCGGTAAGCAACTGATCAAACTCATCGAGCGTGCGGTTTGCATTTTCCCGCACCCATTTTCTAACCACCGGTAATTGCGACAGTGGAATTTGGGTTTGATGTACATAGGCCTGTAAATAGCGGTCGGTTTGCTGATCACGTAAGTTGCGCTCGATCGTGCCAATTAGATCGCTGGCCGCTGTCGCTAAGATCCCGAGCTGCTCTTGTTGATCTAGGCTGGAAACCAACAGCTCCAGACTTGTTAGCGCATAGCGCCCGTCAGTTTCAACGACCACGTTGCCGCCGCGCAATAGTTCATCGAGCACCGCACGCATCGTTGCACCGCCGGCAAAATCATTGACCAAAGATTGGAAACTTAGGCTTCCTTCGAGCGGCAATTTTTGTGGCTTACCGTTCGCATCCTGATATTTTGGCGTGTAATTCCAACCGTTGATCACCCGTCCAGCACGGTGAAACATGCGTACTGTGGCATCCATTGCGCGTGGCAATTCACGCTGCAGGCGCTCGACTTCCAAGCGCGTCATACCGGTAATGACTGCAACTCTAGAGATCGTTTGCGGCTTCTGATCAATCGCAAATTCGCGCGTTGCCACATCAACATAAACCCACTTGAGTGCCTCTGCCGCCGATTTGTACGGCACCGCAAAGCGCAGCAACAAACGCACCAAAGGCCGAAATAGCCGAATTAACATGGATGAGAATGGGTCGTTCGCGAGTTGCATGGAAACCAGAGTTGCCTTTGAGGGTACGTAATTGATAGTGTTTTCGTATTCTTGCGAATTTATTCGCAAGAAATGACTTTGTCAACTACAGCGCGACCCAAGTGCCCACCAAAACAAGGGTGCTGGGTACATAAAATTTAGGCACTAAAAAACCCGGCACCTTTCGGAACCGGGTTCTCCATGAAACACGAACTCGAACGCAGCGCTATAACTCGATCCTAAAACCAAGCTGCGCACCAGTGTTGCTATAGCGTGATTCACTAAAATGTCGGCTCATCCGAATAAATCCAGCGACGCCATCGGCAAATTGCGCACTCAAGCCCAGCATCAAACTGCCATAGTTGCGGTCTTCTTTATTGGTGGCTGCAAAAAATGTTTCGCGCGTCGATCCAATATCGCCCAAGTAGCGCAAACCAACGCTGTTTTCCTGACTATCAATCACTTGCGTCCAGCGCAGGCCAATAAAAGGCTGATACACACCGTTGCTACCGGAAATAGCCCAACTCGCATTAGTGCCAATGCTGGCGCTGCTGGTGGAACCGGTCACGTCCGCGACTTGCACGGCCCAACCCGCACCATTTCCGCTCGTATTTGAGGCGCGTTCGTCGTAACCGTCAACTTTTTGACGGGCATATTCAAGCTGCAAATACGGATCAAGATTGAAGGCGTCAAAATTCGCCTGATAGCCCAAGGTCAGAGCGCCGCTGAACAAGCTGGTGTCAAAATCAGAAAAATAGCTTTGTGCGACGACTGTATTGGCATTAATAGCGTAGTTAGCACGACGCGTCTGATCGCTCTTGCGCGTGCCCACGCTGCCAAGTGCGTTGAAATACCACGGCGATTGGCCCCGTAATGATAGATACACATCGCCAATCAAATCCCGTTGATCCACCTCGCCCGAGCCACCGGTGTAATCTGCCGAGGTTTTACGATAGCGAAATGCACCGCCAAAGACGCCGTTGTCGCCGACACGGCGGTCGATTCCCAGCAATAGGCCAACTGCTGAGCTATCAAAGCCGTCTTGATCGGCGCTGGCGTCGCGATCTATTTGTGAGCTTTCAACGCTGCCAAATAATGACCAAACGCCGAAACCAGCGCCATCGTCAGCAGCAAAATTCCAGCCAGGGCCTTGCGTCGACAAGCCTGACTTGCCCAC
>JBBQBR010000116.1:0-7142 GCA_038317875.1 Lysobacterales bacterium | reverse complement strand
GATGCCAAAAGAGTATCGGGCAGGCCTAAGTCGTTGAAGGTAATCGTGATTTCGTCCGACATAAGCGGCAGCCCTTAAATTTTAGTTAGCCGATTAGGCTCGCACTGGAGGGCGAAGTCTACAACCTAAGCGGGTTTGCCTGTTCATGTGGCGCGGCGCGTTAACAAATTTTAAGCGTTGTAAATACAAATGTCTGTGTTTCGAACGGTTACTAATTCAATTGACTTCCCAGCGCCGCAGTCTAGGATGCGCGAATCTGCTTTTCTCCACTTTGCGCCCATGAACCCCAATTTCCTTGACTTTGAACAGCCCATCGCCGAATTAGAGGCTAAAATCGTCGAACTGCGTGCCAACGCCCTAGGCAGCGCAATTAATATTGAGTCGGAAATAAGCGGTTTGCAGGACAAGATCGCGAAAAAGACGAAAGAAATCTTTGCGAATTTGACCGCGTGGCAAACCGCGCAATTGTCCCGCCACCCGTTACGGCCGCATTCGCTGGACCTGATTCCGCTCATTTTCAGCGAATTTCATGAGCTTGCCGGGGATCGCAGTTTTTCCGACGATGCCGCCATCGTTGGCGGTTTGGCACGCATTGACGGCCAAGCGGTGGTAGTTTTAGGCCAGCAGAAAGGCCTTGACACCAAACAAAAAGTCAAACGCAACTTCGCCATGCCGCGCCCAGAGGGCTATCGCAAGGCGCTGCGCCTGATGCAAATGGCGGAACGTTTTCACTTGCCGCTCATTACGCTAATTGACACGCCAGGTGCCTATCCAGGCATTGGCGCTGAGCAGCGCAACCAATCGGAGGCCATTGCGCGCAATTTGCTAACGCTCAGCGAGCTCAACGTGCCCATTATTGCCACCGTGATCGGTGAAGGTGGCTCGGGCGGGGCGCTTGCCATTGGCGTTAGTGACGTCACTTTGATGCTGCAATATGCGACTTACTCGGTTATTTCGCCGGAAGGCTGCGCCTCAATTTTATGGAAAAGCGCCGAGCACGCGCGCGACGCCGCAGAAGCGATGGGCATCACCTCTGGGCGGCTAAAAGCCTTAGGTTTAATCGACGAAATCGTGGCAGAACCGCTCGGCGGCGCGCATCGCAATACGGAGCTGATTGCAGCAACCTTAAAAACCGCGCTATTGAAGCAACTCAAAACGCTAGGCGGTTATTCCGACGCCGAGCGGGCGGAGCGCCGTTATCAGCGCTTGCGCGGCTATGGCTCCAACATCGCGGCTTAAATCTCAAACGCGCAAGCAACAAAACTGAGCTCCTCTCATCATTACGAGCGCAGCGAAGCAATCCATTTTGCTTTTTTAGGCATCGAAAAATGGATTGCCACGTCGCTTGGCGCCTCGCAATGACGAGTTAGGCTCGCCTTCACGCGGCGCGAACGCTATGATCGGCCACTTTTCTTAGCGACCACGAGGGCACTTCCATGAGCAATTTCCCAGACAAAATTTGGTTTAAAGGCAAAATTGTGCCCTGGGCTGAAGCCAACGTTCACGTCATGTCACATGCGCTGCACTATGGCTCTAGCGTCTTCGAAGGCATTCGTAGCTATGAAACACCGAAAGGCCCGGCGATTTTTCGTTTAGGGGAGCATACAAAGCGATTTTTTAATTCGGCGCGTATGTATGACTTGGACATTGGTTTTAGCCCAGACGAGATCAACGCCGCTTGCCGTGAAGTGCTAAAGGTCAACGATTTGACGTCGGCCTATTTACGCCCAATCGCTTGGCGCGGCGCCGGTGGTTTTGGTTTAGGCGCTGACAATCCAACCGAATGTGCGATTGCCGCCTGGGTTTGGGGCCCTTATTTGGGCGCGGATGCCGTAATCGATGGCATCGACGCGTGTATTTCCACTTGGCGGCGCGCGGCTGCCGGCACGCTACCGGTTACCGCGAAAGCGGGTGGCAACTATCTTTCTAGCATTCTGATTTCCCGCGAGGCAAAACGCCTTGGTTTTCAAGAAGGCATTGCGCTGACAGTAGATGGTTTTGTCAGCGAGGGCGCGGGTGAAAACATCTTTATCGTTAAAGACGGAATTATTCATACGCCACCGATGGCGGCATCCATTCTGCACGGCATTACGCGCGAATCTGCGATCAAGCTGGCGCGCGCAGAAGGTATCGAAGTGATCGAGCAAAATATCCCACGCGAAATGCTGTACTTGGCCGACGAGCTGTTCATGACCGGCACGGCTGCTGAAATCACGCCGTTGCGCTCAGTGGACCGCAAACAGGTCGCTGACGGCAAGCCCGGCCCGATCACTCGGTTGTTACAAGAGCGTTTTTTTGGTTTGTTTAAACACACCACGCCGGATCGCTTTGGCTGGCTCGACTACGTTTAGGGGCACAGCATGGTCAAAGTGACTGCAAAAGCAGCTAAAGCAACCAAGCTTGATCGCGAGGAATACGAGCAAGCGCTCACCGAACTGCAGGTCGAGCTCAATCAGCTTGCGCGTTGGGTAAGCTCGGAAGGAAAACGCGTCTTAGTCATCTTTGAAGGCCGTGATGCGGCCGGCAAAGGGGGCGCAATAGAAAGTATTTCCACCTGTTTAAACCCACGCAGCTGCAAAGTTGTGGCATTGAGCAAGCCCACCGAACGCGAGCGTACGCAATGGTATTTTCAGCGCTATGTGCAATATTTGCCCGCCGCTGGCGAAATCGTGCTGTTTGACCGCAGTTGGTATAACCGTGCGGGCGTTGAAAAGGTAATGGGTTTTTGTACCGACGCGCAATACCAGCAATTTTTGAATGACGTGCCGGTGTTTGAGCAAATGTTGGTCAGCGAAGGCGTGCTCCTTCGTAAATATTATCTTTCCTGCGATCAGGAAAAGCAGGAAAAGCGCTTTAAAGAACGTGTAGAAGACCCACTCAAGCGCTGGAAAATATCCCCGATTGATTTGACCAGCCGGGAAAAATACGACGACTACACCGCCGCGCGCGAAGCGATGTTTGCGGCTACCCATAAGCCAGTGGCGCCGTGGACGGTGGTTGATATGAATGACCAAAAGCGCGGGCGACTGAATTTGCTGCGGCATTTACTCGATTCGATCTCAGACCATATCGCCCCCGCTGAACCCATTGAGTTTCCAAAGCTTAAGAAAAAAACGCTTTCGGTGGAAAGCTATAAGGCAAAAGTTGATTTTGCGCCGAACAAATTCTGAGCCACCATGCTAGCTAACGAATTGCTGAGTGGGCGGGCATCAACGCCGTCCAGACTACTAAAAGCGCCCGGCCCGAATACGCAGGAGCTACAGGCTTTGCTGCAACTTGCCATGCGTGTACCCGATCATGGCAAATTGGCGCCCTGGCGATTTTTAGTCGTACAGGGCGATGCGCGGCAGCGGCTTGCGGATACTGTTGTGGCAAGGCGCAAGCGCGTCGAGCCGCAGGTTGCCGAGGAAGCGCTTGCAAAAGACGCGTCACGATTTACGCAGGCGCCGGTGATCGTAACCGTAATCGCAAGCCTTAGCCTGGGACATAAAATTCCGGAAGTTGAGCAACTGGCAAGTGCTTCAGCCGTTTGTATGCAGCTTTTAAACGCAGCTTTCGCCGCCAATTTCGGCGCACAGTGGTTAACCGGCTGGCCCGCCTACGATGCGGTGATTACGACCGAATTGGGCCTGAATGCCAATGAAAAAATTGCGGGATTTATCCATATTGGTAGCACCGAAACACCAGCACCGGAACGGTCACGCCCTAATTTAAGTGGAAAACTTATTTTTGCTTAAGCGACACGTCCAGATCAAACACGCAGTCTTTGCAACATCATCCGCTTTAACTTTAAGGAATCATCATGTTCATTTCGTCCACCTTTCGCGGCGCACTGCTGAGTGCTACTGCTGCAGCATCATTGATCGCCCTTGCCGCCTGTGGTGGTAGCAGCGCAGGAAATTCAGCGCTCGCGGAAAAAGCGATTGCTGCGCAAAATGCAGGGAAATTGACTGCTGCTGGCGCGTTGAATGCCTATGCGGATGCGCTCAAGCAAAATGATGTGCGACATTTGGTTGAGCTGGTATCGAGCAAAACCGACTTCGAGGAAATGAAGACAAAATTTGCGGAAATGAACAAGCAGCCTATAAGCGCTGATGACCGCCGCCAATTCACCGAGTCCTTTGGCCGTTTAACCGCCGATGGCGCTGTCGATTCAATTATGAAAGAAATCGAGCCAAAGCTAACCGAGTACAAAAACCAACTGCCAGGCTACATTGCCATGGGTGCCGGCATGATGCAGATGCAAGTTGCGAATAGCTCAGTCAGTGAGGAAGAAAAAGCGTCCGCCACCAAAGCCATCACCGCAATTCAGACTTGGGCCGGAAAAACCGATTTCGCCGACCCAAAACGCGCACGTATTGCGGTTACCGCGTTGGTCGATGCGGCAAAGTCAATCGATTTGAAAACCCCGGAAGCGGTGAAAGCGCTGAGCTTTGATCAAGCGATGGACAAAGTCGGTGTGTGTTTCGGCGGCTTAAAAAAGGCGTTAATGGCCTATGATTTCGACTTAGACGCAACGCTTGCATCCGTTAAAGCGACCGATTTGGCAAAGCCGGGCGAAGTGCAAATCAAAGCCACCGTATTTGGCACGGAATTGACCAGCAAGGCGAACTTGACCCAGCGCGAAGGCCGCTGGACGCAATAATCCGAACGCCATTTCAATGCTAAACCACACCTCGGCTTGACCCACATTGGCATAACGACGCAGATGGCACTCCCTTATCTACATCAAATTGACCCGATACTTTTGCACATCGGGCCGTTACCGCTGCGCTGGTATGGGTTGAGCTATTTGTTCGCCGTTGGCTTCGCCTATTATTTAGCGACACGGCGAGTGCGCGATGCTTGGCGTGGTTTTAGCCGTCAAGATGCGGAAGATATGTGTTATCTGGGGCTGTTGTCCGGGGTGCTCGGTGGGCGTATCGGCTACGCGCTGTTTTACAACTTCGCCGAATTCCAAACGCACCCGCTATCGATCCTGAAAGTCTGGGATGGCGGCATGAGTTTTCACGGCGGCTTGGCTGGCGTGATTATTGGGCTTGCGATTTGGGCTAGACGGCACGGTCACAAGACTTTTGCCGCTTTGGACTTTGTCGCGCCACTGATTCCCGTGGGCTTAGGCGCGGTGCGGCTATTTGGTAATTTTTTTGGCGGTGAGCTTTGGGGCCGACGCACCGATGCTTCGGTTGGCATGCTGTTCCCCCGCCAGCCCGAGCTTGAAAGTTATAGCCACGAAGCGTTGATGCAGGCCTACCAAAGCGGTGCGCTAAATAGTTTTACCCGCCATCCATCCCAGCTCTACCAAGCGTTTTTTGAAGGCGTGGTACTGGCGGCGGTGATGTGGTTCTACACGGTCAAACCTAGGCCCCATCGGGCCGCTGGCGGTATGTTTGCTGTCGTTTATGGCTTGCAGCGTTTCATTGTCGAGTTTTTTCGCGAACCGGATGCGCAGCTAGGCTTCGTGGCGCTTAAATGGCTGACCATGGGGCAGATACTGTGTTTACCAATGATTGCGTTCGGACTATGGTTGATTTACGTGGCGTATCGGGATGCAGGCCGCGTGGAAGCTGCTTAATTGAGGCCGCCTAATTGAAATAGTGTTCAACGGAGCAAGCAATGAAGGCATTGGCGTTGGCATTTGGTCTAATTGCACTTGCTTTGAACTCAAGTGCATTGGCTGTTTGTATCACCAACTTTGTTATTCCTGACAATGCGACAGTACCTAGCGATAGGGAGGTATTTGATCACCACACTAGAGAGCAATTTGGTGAGGCCGAGATTGTTGCCGAGGCCAAAGTCATAAACATCAGCGAAAGTACGCAAATGCAATGGAATTCATCCCAACTGGTTGAAGTTTCGGTAAGTCGCTATCTGCGTGCGCCTTCAACGAAGCAAATTCACGACCAGTACCACATTACCGCAGCACCCTATACCCTGCACAAAAATGACTTAATACTTTTCTTTGCTCGTGCCGAATCAAAAGCCGCATGGCGGGACCGTATGATTCCGCTTGATCCGAGGCCTGGGCCAACTTTGGAAACTATTTGGACGCACCGTATTTGGCGTACGCAGGACGCTTGTTCTAATTCGATCTATCAGCTTGAAGCGCCGGAAAACGCCTATTTGGTGCAGTTTGCGCGTCAGCTATCCAACGACAAATTTGCACCTGCTACTCTGACGCTTTCGTTTCAGCTGGAAGGTTTGCGCGTTGCGGCATTAGCTCAGATTCCGCTAAAGATTGACGCTATTGGTGGTGCAAAGCTCAGCAGAACCGTGAGCGTGCCGCAACACGCTATTTCGCTCGATTTTCCGGCTGGACGCTACCGCTTGCATTGGCCGGAGTTGCCGGGATATCGGCGTGCGTGTTCCATGGAGTACGAAAAAGCGAACTGCGAGCTGGATATGGTTGCTGGCGCGAGTGTGCGCGTACAAATCGACTACCGACCGCTGGCGAAGGTTAATTTGGTGCCTGTTTCCGCTGCTGGCACACCGATCAATCTATTGGGCGAACTAGAATGGCGGCGCATCGACGTGCCAGAGCCCGATTTAGCACAGCCCAATCAAACTGCATTGCAACATTTCGATGTTCGCGTAGACCAATTAAACGAGCTTAATGAACGCGATGGCGGCGTGATCGCGCCTGGGCGCTACCAACTGTATTGGGTGGTTAAATCCTACGCGCCCGAACTGAAGTCGTATGACACATGTACATTGCTTCGCGCTGAGAAATTTCCTGTGCGTTGGCGTATCGGCCCTGGTGCACTTGCAAACGAGCACGACATTCCAGCGGGTTATTCCGTGGTTTTGGCAGAAATTCCAAAGTCGCAACTGGTGGACTTGGAGTTCACGTGTGCGCAGAAGAGTGGTGGCGAGATGACAGTGTCGCCACGTTGCGCAGATGTATATTCGGTAAGCATAAGTGGGCGTTTTTCGCTAAAAGTGGCGGCATTTCGTGGCCAACAATACCAGCTTGAATATGGTTGTTACAGCTGCAAGCCTAGGCTAGAAACGTCTCGCAAACTCATGCAGGCAGATCAGGATATGGTTTTAGAGCTTAAATAGCGTAAAGCTATCGTAAAAGCACCGGGATGTAGCACGCTATGACGCTGCATAATTAAACGCGTTCAACGGAGCAAGCAATG
>JBBQBR010000115.1:0-7178 GCA_038317875.1 Lysobacterales bacterium | reverse complement strand
TTGCACATCGAACCCTACGCAGCAGTTTTCCAGCAAATACGCCACCAACGCTCTCATCGTGTCGAGTTCGGCAAAATAGATCACGCTTCGGCCACGAATATCGCTGCGGATAAGCCCAGCGTGCCGCAGTTCCTTGGCATGAAATGACAGCGCATTCGGTGCAATCAAGGCGCGGCTTGCCAGTTCACCAGCACCAATGCCATCAGCGCCTGCAACTACCAAAGATTTAAAGATCGCTAAGCGGGTCTGTTGCGCTAGTGCAGCCAGTTGCCGTACGGCCAGATCGATGTCCATAGTTCAATATTTCAACGATTATTGAAATATAGGCTAGCAGGTGCGCAAGATTGCGTCCAGCGCAAGCAACGCTGAAGTCACTATTAAATACAGCTAATGCCGTTAGCCTGCTGGTGCTGAAATGTCCTCTGCATTTTATACTGAGCCGCTTGAACTTGCCGCAGCAGGCGTGCGCTGCGCTAGCCTGCTGCCGGGTTCGCCGCGCCAGACTGATGCGTACTAGACTCAAGCGTACTGACCGCAACATGCACCACACAATTTCGACCCTGATGCTTCGCGCGATACAGCGCTGCATCTGCGCGCGTCACTAGATCGTGCCAGCGATAGCCGGAATCGGTGCTGCCGGCAATGCCGAAACTTGCCGTCACTTGCAGCGGCGTGTCCTTGACCTGGGTACGCACTGCTGCGACCGACGCGCGAATACGATCTGTCAGAGCAATGGACTCTTCTAGGCTGGTGTTGGCGATCACGATGCCGAATTCCTCGCCGCCTAATCGGCCGAAGATGTCTTTCCCCCGCACATGTTCCAGTACCGCTTGCACCGCATTTTTTAACACTGAATCTCCGATCAAATGCCCGTGTAGATCATTGACCTGTTTGAAGTGATCCAAATCCATGATCACCAGCGATACATAGCTATTTTGCTTTTTTGCCTTGTCCAGCAATTGCGTAGCACTTTCGATCAGATACGGCCGATTGCTTAAACCGGTCAAACTATCTATCCGAGAAAGCTTCATAAAATGCATCTGCAGGCGTTTCGTTTTGTAAGCCCAAAATGCCACGAACGCCATGCTCAGCAAAAGCAGGGCCAAATACAGTCGAAAGGCTTCGACCGCTTTGCCTTTGAGTTGATCTTGCAGCTGCAAAACCTTATTTTGCTTATTAAGGGCTTCATTTTCCGTCTTCGCGGTCTGCGTTTGCTGCATGACCAATTGAAACGCTATTTGGCGTGCACTAAATTCGGTGAGATAACCCTTGTCAGCGGCCGCATACAGCTCATGAAAACGCAGCGCGGCGGCAAGATCTTGTAATTTACTGGCGACTTGATAAAGCACGCGATAAGCGTTGACCAAAGGCTCAGAAAATTCGTCTTTGGTGCTTTCACGTACCGCCATATCAGCGGCGTCACGCGCTTCAGTTAGCCGGTTGAGTTTTAACAACACCAGTGCGGTGGCGGCTTGATAGTCCGAGATAAGACGTGGGTAGCGGGTCGCAATTGCTTGCGCACGATTCGCTTCTAGTAGCGTCATGGCAGCCTGTGCATCTCCGGAATCCAACAATGATCGTGCCAAAGAGATACGCACTAAATTTGCAAAAATCGCCTCACCCGCAGCCTCGCATTCACCGAGAACTTGCGGCACGAGCGCTGAATCAGTCGGCAGTCGCTTTGCTCGATAAAGCGAATCAATTTTGACTTGCCCCGCCTTACAACGCGTCGCAGGGCTTTGCGAACTTTGTAAAACGCGATCTGCATAAGTGATGCCAACATCATATTGCGCCACTAAAACATGCATCAATGCGGCAGTCATTAGCGCTTGGTCAATCGCTTGCGGATCGGTCGCTTTAGGCAATAATTCCTGCAAGGGGCCAAGCTCGATAAAGGCCTCTTCTGGCCGCTTGGCAATCAATAAAACATTCATCAAGCTTGCGCGTGCGCGTAACACTAGATTGACGTCAGTAGCGCTTGTGATGAACTGTTCAAACAGGACAATAGCTTCAGGTGAGTGCCCGGAATAAGCCGTCTTCCATGCTTGCAAGTAGTTGAACAGTTCTCGGTCGGCTGATGTGAAGCTTGGCTCTTGGGCCATTGCTAACTCAAGTAATTCGGCAAATTTGGCTGGGTTCGCGCTGCGCACCAAATCGGCTTCATGCAATAGTTTGCTGCTATTCGCACGCACCAAACCCGGGCCATAAAGGCACAGCGATAGCATGACCAAAGCGAACACGCGCGCGCTCGGCACGCGTGCCGCTAAGTAATGACCGCGAAGCATTGCGGTCAGTCGCCTTAGGTTTTCTGAAATAGACTTAAAAATGACAAGCTCTTATGCGGCAAGTCGTATTTCATCTTCATTGGGCGGTGTTTTATCTTCATCCTTACCATCACCTTCATCTGGGGTCAGCAAGCCGCAGATTACTATCGCCTGGCCACCCAACAATACATTGAGCGTGCTGTGCGCACCGGCTTGCAAAGCACTCTTAATTGCCTCGGGAATATCCGAGGCTTGAATGAAGGCGTTTAACTCCTCCTTCGATGCCGACTGTAATCGCGCAGATTGACCGATTTGTTCCAATACCTGAATTATCTCTGACATTGACTGCTCCTAGTGGTGGGTTGCGAATTGACATCAACGCCGAAGGATTGCTCGGCCGAACAGCGCGCTTAAGTCGCTCGGCTGCTCTGGATATTGAACCGTATATCCCAAGCGCCGAACCAAGCGATCAGCGGCGATGTTATCCGCCCGATACTGTAACCAAATTTCTGTTGCTGCGGTTTGACAAAATAGCGCTTTGCACAAAGCCGCGACCAATTCCGTACCCAACCCTTGACCCAAATTGCCCGGCAAAAACATAAATCCAGGTTCAAATACCATGCCATCTTGCGGCAATCGTTGAAAACCGCAAATGCCAATTTTGCGGCCTCCAGTTCGCCATGCAATGCTCATAAGGCACAGATTTTGCTCACTTTTTTGGGTTTCTTTCAGTGCATAGGCAAAGCAGCGCTGCGCTTTTGCGCGGCTATAGGCGGGCGCGACAAAACGCATTGCTTGCGGGTCGCAATAAATTTGGCAATAGAGTTCTAGATCCGCAGAGCCTATCGTGCAAATTTCCAAGCGCTCGGTGCTTAGATTCATGGTGTGACGGATTGTTGCGCCGCTTGATCCAACACGGCCAAGCGCCGCAGCATCTCATCATTGCGCAGCATCGGCCGTGCGGGTGCCAAAACCAGCGTGTCAGGAAGCTCAATGCGCGCTTGCGCAAGCTCCGCTAGGGTAATGTGTTCAATGCGCGGCGGCGCGATCGGCAAAGTCGCAGCGCGATAGATGATCACAGGGTGCTCGAGTGGATAGTCCTTTGCCAATAGCTCCAGCAACAGCGCGCGATACGCGCCGGGCGTAGAAAAACGTGCGAACGATCGATCCCCCGCGATGCCGGCTTGCCAAATCACTAAATAAGCGCTGGTGTCGATGCGGCGCTGATAAAACATTAGCTGACTGGCTTCGTAGTGCTGGCAGCCCACGCGGCCGGGGTCGATGCCTAAATCCGCGTAGAGGCAATCTTCGGCGGATACGCCTGGTTCCATATGCGCGCGAAAACCCTCACTGCGCGCAATCTCGATGGCGCGATGTGGTGGCATGGCAAACACCCCGGCATGCCCATAAAACGCGCCACACACATTTTTTCCGGCACGCACTTCGTTAAGCATCGCCTCAACCATTTCCCGATAGCCAATGAGTCGCGAACGCCCCTCGATGTAATACGGCTGCAAACTGCGCACATCCGCATGCATTTCTTTCAGCCAAAGCTCAACAATGCCATCGGATACCCCCGCGAACACGACATCCGCCTCATTAATGTAGCTGCGGCACAGCGGCGTTAGGTGCGAACCTAAGGTCATGCCCAGACTGACGATGACTAAACTGCCGCGTTTATTCATAGCAATTGTGCCCTTTGCGTAAAATTTGCGTCGAAAGCCGTACGGTATCAGCTTGGCGGCACGTGGCGCATGCGGCTGCGCTGAAAAGCGGTGGATCAATTCGCTGCAGACAAGCCAAAGCAAGGCTACACTCGCGGAACTTGCAAATAACCGAATTGGCCTTTTGGATACCAGCATCGTACTGAACTTGGATATGTTGCTGGTGCTGTGCGTATTAGCGCTGACGGTTTGTCTGTTTGTAACTGAGTGGGTAAGCGTCGATCTTGCGGCGATGCTGCTGCTGGTAGTGTTGGGGTTAACCGGTTTGGTGCCCTTGACGCAGCTGTTTTCCGGGTTTGCCTCCAACGCGGTGATGTCAATTTTGGCCATTATGATTTTGGGCGCGGGCATGGAGCACACCGGTTTAATGGGGCGGGCGGCTGACTTTATTTTGCGGCTAGCCGGGGACACCGAACGGCGCTTAGTGGTCGCGCTGTCTGCGGTCGCGGGGTCGGTTTCAGGCTTTATGCAAAACCCAGCGGTGATGGCGCTGTTTTTGCCGGTGGCCAGCCGCGTTGCTGCGCGTACCGGTTTCCCGTTGGGGCATCTGTTGCTGCCGATGGCAATCTGTATTGTGTTGGGTGGCACGATGACGACGATCGGCAACTCGCCGATGATCCTGCTGGGTGACTTGATCGAAAGTACCAACAAGAACTTACCGCAGGGCGCGCAGGTACTGGGCACGTTTAAGCTGTTTTCGGTATTTCCAATCGGTGTGGCGCTGCTGGTGTGCGGGCTGCTGTATTTCTATTTTTTCGGCCTTAAAAGACTGCCCGCTGATGATGTAGAAGAATCGGTTACACCGCGCACCACGGAAGCCTATTTTGAGCATTTGTATGGCATTACTGGCGTACTAGTTGAGCTTCGCGTCTATCCCGACAGCGCAGTCGTGGGTTTAACCTTAGGGGAAGCCGAACAATTGCCCGCAGCGCCGCTGTTTTTGGCGCTCAAGCGCGGTGAAGAACGGCGACTTGCGCCGCCGATGGACGAGGCAATTGAGGCAGGTTGCGTTTTTGCGGTAATGGGGCCGGCCGCGCAAATCGAAAGTTTCGCAGCCGCGTATGGTTTGGGCGTATTGCCCGGCAAGCATCATATGGGGGCATTGTTTGACCCAATCTCGGCGGGCGTATCCGAAGCGGTGCTGCCGCCAAGCTCGGCTTGGTTAGGAAAGTCCGCGATGGCGCTGCGTATTCGTCGCCGCTATGGCATGAACCTGCTGGCGCTGGTGCGCGCGGGCGTTACGATTCGCGATCAAGTCCGCACGTTAAACTTCCAGTCTGGCGATACATTGATCTTTCACAGCAGCTGGAAAGAGTTGAACGACCACGCCTCGGATCGTGATTTCATCGTCATTACCGATTATCCAAAAGACGAGAAGCGCCCACACAAACAAGGCTTCGCGCTGTTCTTTTTTATCGGCGCGTTTGCGCTTGCGTTTGCGGGGCATGTTTCCTTGCCGATCGCGCTATTGGCGGGTGCCTGCGGCATGTTAGCCACCGGCGTGCTTTCCACAGAAGAAGCCTACCGTGCAATCAATTGGAAGACGATTTTTTCGCTTGCTTGCCTGATTCCGATCAGCATCGCGATTGATCAAACCGGCACCGCCGCTTGGATGGCAGCCCAGGTTGCGAAACAGGTGGGTAGCGTTGGTGCCATACCACTACAAATAGCGCTTGCCATGCTGACAACGGTGGCTGCGATGTCCATGGGCCAAGTAGGTTCGACCGTGCTGATGGTGCCGATCTCCATCAATATTGCGCTTGCCGTGAACGCCAACCCCACACACTTTGCCTTAATTGTCAGCATTGCAGCCTCGAATAATTTCATCACCACCTCAAACCCGGTGATTGCGATGATCCAAGGCCCAGGCGGCTACCAAAAGCGTGATTTAATGCGCGTCGGGTTGCCAATGACCCTGATGGTGATTGTGATTTCGGTAGCGATGGTTAATACACTGTTTTGAGCTTAATCAGCTGCCCAAAACCCCGCCGAATTGATGTTGCCCCTGTAGGGGCGCATTGCATGCGCCCAAAGCCTTCAATATGCCCAAAACGACGCCCCCGCATCTACTGCGATAAACACGTGTAAGTAGCGACAAGAAAGCCAAGTATCGTCAAAGGAATCCAAGCAAATGCTGCGACTAGCCACTCCATCCGACTACCCAGCGATGCATCGCGTTCGCTTGGCGGTACGCGAGAATGCACTTGCAAAACCAGGCCGCATCACCGAGGCCGAATATATCGACGCCATGGGAAGGCTCGGGCAAAGCTGGGTCGTTGAGCACGATGGCAACATTGTCGCGTTTGCCTCTGGCCTCAATACCGGTAATGTTTGGGCATTGTTCGTGCACCCGAATTTTGAGGCGCGCGGCTATGGCAAATTGCTGCACGCCACCTTAGTTGCCTGGCTACGTGCTCTAGAAGTCCAGCCAATATGGCTCACCACTGGGCCCGGCACACGCGCGGAGCGCTTTTACACGTTGATGGGCTGGAAAAATTGTGGCTTGGTGGAGGGCGAGGTTCGGTTCGAGTTGGATGCGGCCAAGTTGCCAGAAAATGGCGTTTCGCGCGTTGCCCCAGCTGGCTAAACAAGTTCAGATCACCAACGTTAACTTGCTCGTTAACGCTTACAGCGAAATCTTTAAAGCGGCCTTTAGTTGCTGGCTTGCCGGCAAGCATTCCCTGTAGGCTCGACAGCCCCGCAACTAGCGCGTTCGACCTGCATGGATTTACTCACGCAATCAGGCTTCCCAGAAATTCGCACGGCGCGATTTCTGATGCGTCGAATCGTTCAAGCTGACATTAATCTCGTCTTTGCCGGGTTGTCGGATCCTTTGGTCATTGCGCACTATGGCGTTAGCTACGACACCCTCGAGGCCACCCAGGTTCAGATCGACTGGTTCAATCAAATCTATGTCAGCGGCACGGGTATTTGGTGGGGCGTCTGCGACCCGCTCGACCCATTCAAACTCATTGGCGCAGTTGGCCTCAATGACATGTGCCGCACACACGAGCGCGCGGAAATTGGCTACTGGCTGCTGCCTGCGCATTGGGGTTGCGGTGTTGCATCAGAATGCGTGGCGTCAATGCTTGCATTCGCATTCGGCACGCTAGGGCTATACCGCATTGGCGCTGAGGTGGATCTAGACAATTCAAACAGCTCGAGGCTGCTTGAGCGCCTAGGCTTTCAC
>JBBQBR010000114.1:0-7223 GCA_038317875.1 Lysobacterales bacterium | reverse complement strand
GCGCCTGAATTATCGAGCGTCGCGTTAGGATCGACGAACACCATCAAGCGCCCACCCTTGACAACGAATTGGTCGAGCGCGAATTGGGTTTCAGCCGACACTTCTTTGGGCTGCACCAACATTAACACCTTGATTTCGGCGTCAACGGCTTTGATGTCCATGCCCAATTGGCGCATCTCAAAGCGCTCGCCGAGTTGCCCGTAAACCACCCACGGCTGGCTGGTTTGACGTGTCGCGGGATCAAAGCCGCCCGCCATCGGCAGGCTCGACATCACACCGATCACCGGTTTGTTGTCCACGATCAGGCTTTGGATCATCTTAGCGATGTCATATTCCATAAAGCTTTCTTTTTCGACCTGGAAAAACGGCACAACGCCCTGCTGACCGGTCGCGCTGGTGCCGACCAACCCAAAAGTGATTTGATTGCCGCCGCCGTAGGGCACCTGCTGCAAACCATAACCAACCGCACGTTCTTCTTCTTCGCTGAAGGGCTGTGGATCAATCACGGTGAGCTTGATATTGCCTTTTGAGCGCTCCGCCATCTCTTCCAAAAGTTCGCGCACGCGGGTTGCGTAGGCTTGATATTGCGGCAATCCAGCCGTGCCTTTTTGGGTGAAAAAGAAGTACAGATTGATCGGTTCTGGGATTTTTTTCAGAATGGATTTGGTACCTTCACTCAAGGTGTATTGCTTGTTATTGGTCAAATCTATGCGCGCGCCCCGAAACAACATTTGACTGAGCAAGATAACGCCGAGGAAAATCGCGGCGAGTACCACTAAGCCTGCGGCACCGGCTGACTTTTTATTTACTGTACTCATGAATTAGTCTGCCTTTTTCAATTCAATAACGACCATAGTGGCGGCCAGAAACACAGCTATCACGGCCAAGAAAAATATGATGTCGCGTAAATCCAATACACCTTTAGCAATCGAGTTGAAGTGCGTAATAAAGCCAAGGCCCGCTGCGGTATCGACTAGCCAACCTTCGCCACCAAACACTTGAATCAATCCAAAAAATAGGAAAAAGAGCCCAACCACAACGGTTAGAACAAAGGCGATTACCTGTGAACGCGTCGCCGCACTCATGCACGCACCAATCGACAAAAACGCACCCGCCATTAGCCAAGAGCCGATATAGCTCGCGAAAATCACGCCGTTATCAGGCTCGCCCAAATAATTCACTAAAAACCACATTGGGAAAGTCAAAATCAGGGCGACGCCAGCAAACACCCAGGCCGCTAGGAATTTGGCAATCACTGCATCGCGCAATGTCACGGGTAAGGTCAGCAATAGCTCGATTGAGCCGGTATTACGCTCTTCTGCCCACATGCGCATCGCAATGGCTGGCATCAATACCAAATAGAGCCACGGGTGAAAACTGAAAAAGCCCATCAAGGTGGCTTGGCCCGATTCAAACCAACGGCCGATCCAAAATGTCAACAGACCGGATAGCAGTAGGAAAATCACCAGAAATACATAGGCTACCGGTGTTGCGAAATAGCTGGACAATTCGCGCTTAAAAATGGTTTTTATCGCGCTCATGAGCGGGCTCCTGACTTCGCTGTGGTAACGCCACTAAAATTGGTAATCGTGCGGAACACCTCATCCATACGCCCGCGCTCCAACGCTAAGTCGTGTACGACAAAGTTTTGGCTTTGAATCAAGGCATTGATCGGTGTAAAGATCGATGCGCCAAGTTTGGCAATCGCGGTTAAGCTGCCATAACGCCCGGTTTCTACCGCTAGCACGCCGCTCAGTTTTTCCAGCGCCGCTTTCACCACCTCGCTGTTATCCGCGCGCAAGCTGACTGCGCCGTGATAGCGCGAACGCGCCTCAAGTTTCTCTGGCGTTTCATCGGCGAGCAGTTTGCCGCCCGCGATAATGATCGCGCGCGTGCATACCGCGTGCACTTCTTCCAATATGTGCGTGGAAACGATAATAAGTTTGTCCTTCGCCATGCCGCTGATCAAATTGCGCACTTCATCTTTCTGATTCGGATCCAAACCGTCGGTAGGCTCATCCAAAATCAACACCTTAGGGTCGTGCAAAATGGCTTGCGCGATGCCGACGCGGCGCTTAAAGCCTTTTGATAGCGTTTCAATCGGTTGCTCAAGCACTTTTTGCAGGCCCAATTGTTCGATCACGGTACCGATCCGCGAGCGTTTTACGCTGGCGTCCATTTGCCGCAAATCGCCAATGAAATTTAGAAAGCGGTTCGGCGTCATTTCACCGTATGCGGGTGCGCCTTCCGGCAAATAACCCAGCGCTTGCTTGGCCTGCATCGGTGCTTGTTCGATATCGAACCCTGCCACTTTGACGCTACCGCTGGTGGGGGACAAAAACCCGGCAATCATTTTCATCGTGGTGGACTTGCCAGCGCCGTTTGGGCCCAGAAAACCCAGCACCTCGCCTGCTGCAACACTAAAACTTAAATCGTCCACGGCCAGAAAACCGCCGTAGCGTTTGGTTAGATTTTGGATCTCGATCATTGACTTATCTCTATCATTGACTTATCTCTTTCATGGGTCAGCATTTCCAAATTGTGAAGGTGGAAGGGAAGGTAAAACTAAAGGTAAAAAAATAGCTGCGCAGCTTATGCAGCGCGAGTTTTTTTGCAAGTTAAACCCACGTAATGACAGCTGCCATTTAGAAAAGTTCTACGCCTCTTCAAAAAGCCACTTCGCCGAGATAGTCGGTATGCACGACCAACTTGATTCGCACAAGATGCGCAATGAGACTTTCTGCGACCCCATTCGGGGTCAAATGTTAGTTCAGGACGATTTTGACGAGATGGGCGCGCAAGAAATAGCAGCCCAATAAGCTTGTTCGCTCCAGAATTTTGCGGCTACGCTGTGCGCTATATTCTCAGCTCAAAGGCATCGCTATGCAGCTAAATCACGGTCAATTAAGCATCAATGCCCCGGAAATCGAAGGCACCGCCACAATCTTGACGCCCACCGCGCTGGATTTTTTAAGCGCTTTGATCGCGAAATTCGAAGCGGAACGCGGCGTCTTGTTGGCACGAAGGCAGGTACGTCAGCAGCGCTTAAACGCCGGTGAGCTGCCCGATTTCTTGAGCGAAACCGCTGAAATTCGCGCAGGCGACTGGAAAGTGCGGGATATTCCCGCTGATCTAGCCGACCGGCGCGTCGAAATTACCGGCCCGGTGGATCGCAAAATGGTGATTAATGCGCTGAATTCCGGCGCAAAAGTGTTCATGGCGGACTTTGAAGACTCGAACGCGCCAAGTTGGCGCAATGTCATCGAAGGCCAGATCAATATGATTGCAGCGGTGCGCCGCACGATTAGCTACCAAAGCCCAGAAGGCAAGAGTTATCAATTGAATCCAAGCATCGCTACGCTCATGGTGCGCCCGCGCGGTTGGCATTTGGACGAGGCGCACATCACGTATCAAGGCCAACCGATTAGCGGCGCGCTGTTTGATTTTGGGCTTTTCTTATTCCACAACGCCAAAGAAGCCTTGGCGCGCGGCACCGGAGCGTATTTTTATCTACCAAAACTCGAATCGCATTTGGAAGCACGACTATGGAATCAGGTGATTGATTTTTCCGAAAGTTATTTAGGCTTACCGCACGGTTCCACCAAGTGCACGGTGTTGATTGAAACCATCCTGGCGGCATTTGAGATGGACGAAATTTTGTTTGAGCTCAAAGATCATATCGTGGGCCTAAATTGCGGCCGCTGGGACTATATCTTTAGCTACATCCGCGCTTTCCAAAATGATGCCAGCCGGGTTTTGCCCGAGCGCGCGCAGGTGACGATGGCCGACGGCTTTTTACGCGCCTATTCGCAATTGCTGATTCAAACCTGCCACCGCCGTGGCGCGTTCGCGATGGGCGGCATGGCCGCGCAAATCCCGATTAAAAACAACGAAGATGCCAACACCATTGCCTTGAACAAAGTGCGTGCCGACAAAGAACGCGAAGCCAGTGATGGCCACGACGGTACGTGGGTCGCGCACCCGGCATTAGTGCCGTTAGCGCTAGAAGTCTTTGACAAGTACATGCCAGGGCCAAACCAGCTCAACAGATTGCGTGAAGAAGTAAAGGTCAGCCGCAGCGACCTGCTGGCAGCGCCATTGGGCAGCATTACCGAAGTAGGATTGCGCAATAACATCAATGTCGGGCTGCAATATTTGGCCGCGTGGCTCGGTGGCTCTGGCTGCGTGCCAATCCATAATTTGATGGAAGACGCCGCCACCGCAGAAATCAGCCGCGCCCAGCTTTGGCACTGGCACAGACATCAGGCGAAACTAGACGATGGCCGCACCGTTGACCGCGCTTTGATTGAAGACTTGCTGGTTGCCGAGCGCGCAGCCGTAGACAGTGCCAATGTGCTAAAAATCCCGGCGGCAGATTTGACGCAGGCGCAAGCAATGTTGACGACTTTGATATTTGGGGCTGAATTCCCGAATTTCTTGACCCTGGCGGCGTATCGAGAATTGGTGGCGAAGGAAAGTTAAGCCTGCAACCAGGGCAAGGGTTTTGAACTTTTAATTTTCATCCCAGCCTGTGCTGGGATGACGTTGAATTGGATTGTTCGGTGTAGAGTTCGCGTCAGGTATCGAAAGCACACATCGTGAGAAAAACAGGCCGTTAATCATGACCGGACTTAGAAAACCCCAGCTCTATAGCATTGATGATTACCTGCAGGGCGAGCAGCAAGCAAAGCTGCGGCATGAGTTCGTTGACGGCCAAGTATTTGCAATGGCAGGCGCAAGCGCTAACCACAATCGCATTTGCATCCGCGCCCTCATGGCGTTGCAGCCGATGGCGTTAGCTTCTGGCGGCATGAGTTTTATGGCTGATATGAAGCTGCGCGTCCGTGAGAGCGTTTACTACCCTGACCTTATGGTGATTTGCGAAAGCAAGGATACGGATCCGCTGATTAAGTCGGCCCCCTGTTTAATTATTGAAGTGTTGAGCGAATCGACTGAGCGCTCTGATCGCATTGAGAAACTACAGGCGTATCAAACGATTCCGACCTTGAAAAGCTATCTTTTGGTCGCGCAAGACGCCCGTCGCGTGGAACTTTATCGTCGTAACGGGCTAACGTGGCGATATGAAAGTTTTATTGATCAAGGCGAGATCGCGCTAGATTGCCCGGCAGGCGTGATTACCCTGGCGCAAATGTATGACGGGGTTGTGGCTTGAGCGCGCCATTGTAGAGCAGATTTTCGTCGGAATTTTTAGGCTTTCGACTTTGGCGACGTATCGCAAATTGGTTACTTACCGAGGAAATGTGCGTGTTTGACGACAGTCCGAGCTTGACGCTTCGAATGATAGGTTGGTTCAGTATGCCCTGGTTCTACGGCCACGGCTGGTTTGCGCCAGTCTATTATGGTGCGCTATTCGCTTTAGCGTTGTGGGTGCGGCGTCGTTATGAGATGGCCTGGAAAGGGCACGCACCAATATATATTTTTGTTTTTGGAATCAGCGGCGCTTATGGTGGATTGTGTGCCGCGCTAATTAGCATTCGATTAATACCGCTGGCCCAGAACTTCCCGTTTAACCCTATATTTTTGTCACTAACGCTTGTCAACTTTTATGCGTTTCAGGCATTGGTGCGAAGTGTAATTGCTGTTTGCAAGAATGAAATAAAAACGGCAGGCAGCCTACTTTTTCGAGGGCTGTTTCTGGTCGCGCCGAGCATTTTTTTACTAATTTTGTTTGGCGCAGCAATTGCAAACATGCATTAAAAATGGCACTCCTCATTGCTTCAGCCTTCAAACTGGGCTTTCACCGTAACTCGCCCGCTGCGCTGAAAACATAATTCCCGACATCGCCAAACCCGCCTCACGCCTAGGCATGATCGCTTGCGTACTAATTTCGACGAAAGCGAATTCGCGCGCTAGTTGCTCTAAATAACTGCTTTCGTGCCCATAGCGCCCGACCGGCGTTTGTTCAAAGCCGTTTTTTGTCGGCGAACCAGGTGTTTCGACGTTGAAAATTAGCCAGCCGCCGGGCCGAAGCACGCGCGCGGATTGCCGCATGATTTCACTGACATCACCGAAATAGATGATGGTATCCGCAGCGACGATGACGTCGAACTCACTGGGCGCACATTCGCTGAGAAAGCTGCCTAATTCGGCGCACACCAAACTCTGGTAGTTGCGACCCTTTGCAAGCTCCAACATGGGTTGCGATAGATCGACTCCGGTTAACGCGTAGCCTGCAAGTTCGGGGCCTAAAAGCCCCGTGCCACACCCTAAATCGAGCACGCTCGTCGGCGCTAATCTTGCTGCGCTGAGCGGGCAGATTGCGATTACACGCTGCGCGAGTAATTTGTGGACGACATAGCCCATTTGCTCAGTCATGTGTACATCGTAGCGGCTGGCATAGCCGTCAAAAAGCGCCCGCACGTAGGCGTCGCTGGCACGGGCAGTCTGCGCACTTAGATCAAGGCCGCCGAGCAAATGTGCGGCTTGCACATGCTCGGGCGTGCGAATCAGTACCTGCGTCAAATACGCTCTTGTTTGATCTGGGGTGGCGTGCTGCACCATGAGGCGGATCAGTTGTGAGTCAATGCTCGGGTCGCTAAAATGGGGTTTGAGCAGCGCAAACGCCTCTTGCCACCGCGTTTGTGCTTCCAGCGAGTGTGCTAATCCAATCAAAGCCTCGGCTTGCGGCGCGCCCAGTTCAAGTGCTGCGGTAAAAGCGCGCTCGGCGCGTTGCGCATGGCCCAGACGCAGGCGCGTGTTGGCTAATGCTAACCAGGCCTGCGCATTGTCCGGCGCAGCTTGAATGCTGGCTTCAAAATGCTGACACGCACGTGCCAGTTCGCCATTTTGCGCCAACAGTTTGGCTAAGGTGAACTGCGGCGCAGGTGCATTGGGTGCGATTAAAATGCAGCGTTCAAGAGTGACAATGGCCTCGTCGGTGCGTTTTTCACGCGCGGCGAGCACAGCCTCCCAATAGATAAATTCCGCGTCGTCGAGCAAGCCTGCATTTTGCGCAACAGTGCTGCGCAGTTGCGTTAGTAGTGTCGTAAGTGCAGCGGAATCGCCCATGCTTGCGGCATGGGCGAGTTCGTTCGAGATTGAGGTTTCGATGAAAAGGTTTCTATTTAAGGCGGCGCAATCAACAATTTTAGTTTGAACTAGCGCTTGGCGAGTGGCACATAATCGCGCTGCATCGCCCCGGTGTAGATTTGCCGTGGGCGGCCAATTTTCACGTCACCGGCCGCATTTTGCTCGAGCCAATG
>JBBQBR010000113.1:0-7225 GCA_038317875.1 Lysobacterales bacterium | reverse complement strand
CATGCTCAGCAATGATGTGCAAGTCAGTTCTTTCCCAGCGACGGCTTTGGCTACGATGCAGCTGCATGCATGCGCGGCGTCGAGTTTGTTGAAGGCGATGGGCAATGAGCACCGTCTGCTCATTTTGTGCTTACTGGTGGAAAACGAACTCAATGTCGGCGAATTGCATGCGCGCTTAGTGTTGAGCCAGTCGGCACTGTCGCAACATCTGGCCCTGCTGCGCGATGCCGGTTTTGTCAACACCAGACGCGTCGCGCAAACGGTGTTCTATTCCTTAGCCGATGGCCCGGTGCGCCAAGTGATGCAAACGCTGCATACTGTTTATTGCGAAAAACCTTAACGTGGGAAATTTTATGATGATCGTCCCTAATTTGCGGCCCATATACGGCGCAATTTTGCTGTTTAGCTTGAGTGCGTGCGGCAAAACACCGCCACCCGTCGATGTAAAAGCCATCAATACCGAAGGCTTGGTTTTGATCACGATTGCGCCCGCAAACGCCAGCGCCGAACGCGAATGGATCGGCGTTGTTGAAGCCACCCAGCAAGCCACCCTTTCCGCGCAGACCAGCGGTACGGTAGCCAAGCTGCTGGTTGACGTCGGTGACGTCGTCAAGGCGAACCAGATTTTGGCGAACTTAAGCCAAGTGGAGCAATTGGCCGGGCAAAACCGGGCGCAAGCCAGCGTCAACGCGGCATTAGCATCCGCCACCGAGGCAGAAGCGGCCTTTAAGCGCAACCGCAATTTGCAGCGTGAAAACGTGGTTTCCGCGCAGCAGCTGGAGCAATCTTTGGCGCACCGTGATAGCGCCCGCGCGCAACTGGCGGCGGCGCAGGCGCAGTTGCGTGACGCTAATCAACAAATCAGCTACACCGTGATTCGGGCACCGTTCGACGGCGTGATCAGCGCGCGCCCTGTGCAAACAGGCGAGGCAATTTCCGCAGGTGCGGTGCTGATGAGTATGAATGCGCCGGATCAGCTGCGTTTGCGCTTGAGCCTGCCGCAAGTGAACGCGCTGGCCTTGGATACCGCCGAACCCGCGCAAATTGTGCTAAGTGATGGCGAAAAATTGAGCTCGACCAGCATCGTGGTATTTCCCAATAGCGACGCACAAACCCATACCGTGACGGTACGTTTGGGCTTACCACCAGCCGTTGGCCTGCAGCCGGGAATGACGCTGCGGGCGATCTTGGCAACCGTGGCTCAGCCAAGCCCGACAGCGTCTATCGATGCGAATGCGCTAGTTCAAACGCCGACGGCGTCGCCAACGCTGAGGCAAGCGTCCGAAATTCAAATTCCAACGAGTGCCGTACTGCGGCGCAGTGAAGTATCCGGCGTTTATGTGGTGGGCAAACAAAGCATCGTGTTGCGCCAAGTTAGACTTGGGCATCGCAATGCGGCGCAAGTCGAAGTGCTTTCCGGCCTAAACCCGGGCGAAACCATCGCCGCCGATCCACTTGCAGCAAGTTTGCGGCTAGCCGAATCGTTATGAGTAACGCTACCGAAGCCGTTGAAACAAGATTGGGTTTTTCTGGACGCATCGCGCGCGCGTTTCAAAACAATCCATTGACGCCTATTTTGGCGCTGGCCGGGCTGTTACTCGGCTTGGTTGCTGTGCTGATAACCCCACGTGAAGAAGAGCCGCAAATCGATGTCACGATGGCTAATATCTTTATTCCATTTCCCGGCGCATCGGCGCACGACGTGGAAAGTTTGGTCGCATTTCCCTATGAGCAAACGCTGTCTGAAATCGAAGGCGTCAAGCATGTCTACTCAGTCAGCAGCCCAGGAATGGCGGTTTTTACCGTTGAATTCGTGGTGGGCGTACCGCGACAAGATGCGCTGGTACGCCTTTATAACCAGGTTTATGCCAATGCGGACTGGGCACCGCAGAACCTAGGTATCGGCCAACCCTTGGTGCGCCCGATGGGGATCGATGACGTGCCGATTATGGCTTTAAGCGTTTGGAGCGACGATCCTAAGCGCGGCAGCGTCGAGTTAGCGCAAGTCGCACATCTGCTGGAAACCGAGTTCAAACGCGTGCCCGGCACCCGCGATGTTTATTCAATCGGCGCGCCGGATCGCGCAGTGCTCATCCAGATGGACGCAAATTTGCTTGCTGCACACGATTTGACGGCAGCTGAGCTAAGTCAAGCGCTATTAGCCAGCAATTTAGTGCGTAACGCGGGCGAGCGCGTAACCGCGCAACAAGCGGTGCCGGTCACTGCGGGGCGCTATTTGGCGCAGCGCGATGAAATTGCCGGAATTATTGTCGGCATCGACAACATGACGCCGGTCTATCTATCCGATGTCGCGCAAATTGTTGATGGCAGCGATACACCGGTGACCTATGTTTGGCACGGCGCACCCGCCGGCAAAGCGCACCGCCCAAGCGCCGGAATGGCGCCCGCCGTGACCATTGCCGTGGCAAAAAAGCCCGGTGCCAATGCCAGCGACATCACCAACGCAATCACCGCGCGTTTAGCAACGATGAAAGGGCGCGTTATTCCCGAAGGCATTGAAGTTACGGTCACGCGCGACTACGGCCAAACCGCGGACGACAAGGCGCAAAAATTAATTCAAAAGCTTTTTTTCGCCACACTTTCTGTGGTTTTGCTCGTGTTGTTCACGCTCGGCTGGCGCGAAGCGATTGTCGTCGGTGCTGCCGTGGTCATTACCTTGGCGCTTACCTTATTTGCGTCTTGGGCAATGGGCTTTAGCACCAATCGGGTTTCGCTATTCGCGCTTATCTTTTCAATCGGCATCCTGGTAGATGACGCCATTGTCGTAGTCGAGAACATTCATCGACACATGCGCCTGGGTGGAAAGAACCTAATGCAAGCCATTGCGCCGGCCGTAGATGAAGTCGGCGGGCCAACGATTTTAGCGACCTTTGCGGTGATTGCCGCACTCATGCCAATGGCATTCGTCAGCGGCCTGATGGGCCCGTATATGCGTCCGATTCCGATCAACGCCAGCGTGGGCATGCTGCTTTCGCTCGGTGTCGCCTTAATCGTGACACCGTGGCTTTCCTACCGCTTGCTTAGCCGCCACACAGACCATATTGGTCATACTGACCACGCGGTAGCAGCAGGCAATGACGAAGTGAAAGTCAGCAAGATGCATCGTGGCTTTGAACTTGTCCTGCGGCCATTTTTATATGGCACAAAAGCCAAGCGCAATCGCTCCCTGTTGATGGCTGGCATCGTGGCGCTAATGATCGCTTCTGCCAGCCTCGCAGTGCTGCAATTGGTGGTCCTAAAAATGCTGCCGTTTGACAATAAGTCTGAGTTTCAAATCGTGCTGGATTTGCCCGAAGGGAAAACCCTAGAGGAAACGCAGCAGGTCTTAGTCGAACTAGGCGCAGAGCTTGATCGCGTACCGGAAGTGCTGAACTATCAGGGCTATGCGGGCACCTCGGCACCGATTAACTTTAACGGCTTGGTGCGCCAATATTATTTGCGACGCGGTGCCAATGTCGGTGATCTGCAGGTCAATTTGATCGACAAACACCTGCGCCACCGCCAAAGCCATGAAATTGCTGCAGCGATTCGACCCAAGCTTGTCGCGATAGGCTTACGCTTTGGTGCCAGCGTCAAAGTCGTCGAAGTACCGCCCGGCCCGCCCGTGTTGTCACCCTTGGTAGCAGAGATTTATGGGCCGGAAATTTATGCTGGACACGACACAAAAGGGCGTGAGGTTGCACTTGCACTGCTTGCAAAGCTCCATGCCACGCCCGGAATCGTCGATATTGACAGCACCTTAGCCAGCGACGCTAAGCGCGAAATCGTCGTGGTTGATCGTGAACGCGCAGCGCTTTTGGGTGTGAACCAGCAACAGATTGTGGAAACGCTCAACACCGGGCTTGCGGGCAGCAATATCACCTACTTGCGCGATGGCGCGGCAAAATTTCCAGTGCCAATACGGCTGCGTTTGAACGATGGCGATCAGGCGTCGATGGCAACACTGTTAGCCATGCGGGTACGCGCCAGCAGCGGCAAACTGGTGCCGATTAGCGAGCTAGTCAAGGTACAAACCGCCAGTTGGGATACCAATATCCATCACAAAGATTTATTGCCGGTAATCTATGTCACTGGCGATGAGTCAAGCCAGGTTGATAGCCCACTGTATGGCATGTTTAGCGTCGTTGGTCAGGTTGCAAAGCAGCCGCTAGCGGGCGTCAACGTGCAGCAGTATTTCTTTAATCAGCCCAGTGATACCGGTCTATTCGCAATCAAATGGGACGGCGAATGGCAGATCACCTTCGAGACGTTTCGCGATATGGGCTTGGCCTATTCAGCCGGTTTGGTGCTGATTTACTTACTGGTTCTCGGCCAGTTTCGCAGCTACGTCATACCACTGATTATTATGGCGCCAATTCCGCTGACCGTCATTGGCGTGATGCCCGGCCACGCGCTGTTGGGTGCGCAATTCACCGCCACGTCCATGATCGGCATGATCGCGCTGGCCGGGATTATTGTGCGCAATTCGATTCTGCTAGTGGATTTCATCCAACAAGCGCTCGAGCAAGGCATTAGCGCCGAGCAAGCGGTCATCGACGCCTGCAGCGTACGCGCGCAACCGATCATTCTGACCGGCTTGGCCGCGATGTTGGGCGCCTTTTTCATTCTGGACGACCCGATTTTTAATGGCCTAGCGGTGTCGCTGATTTTCGGGATTTTGGTATCGACGGTGCTGACGTTGGTGGTGATTCCGCTGCTTTATTACATGTTGTTGCAGCGGACGCCGAATAAGAATCTGGCTGGCTGAAGTCGGCAAGCTAGCGCGAACCTAAATTATGTAATTTGCGCCATAAACGACGCCAGCTTAGCCGCACTAAGTTGGCCGTTTTCACACAGGCCGGAAAAAAGCGCTCAAGTGGAACGATTAAAGCACCTGGAAACCAACGTCTTGCAGGGCTAGCTAAACGCGCGTCGCTTGCCGCGCTTTAACCTAAAAATTGAGGGTTAAGATAATGAATTGTGATGCAACTAATTGAATTTAAACAACAATTACGAATTATCAAGTTCATTATCCAAGCCCATAGATAATGAATCACTCGGTGCTGCAAGCAACGCAGGCTTGGTATAGCTCGCCATTTGACGCGAAGTAGCCGGTAAAGCGACCAGCACCCGTTGCGTCACCCAGTTACGTAATTGTTTGGAAGCAGCCAAGTGTCTAACGCCGAAATTTCGCGCAATTTACTGTTGTTAATTGGACCATTCCGGTCTATCCAATCACTGACTTCGTTCCACATGCTAGGGCGTGCTAAGTTGCGCAGCGTCACGGTCACACTCTCAACAGCTGAATCAGTATTTTGGCGGTACTGTGGTGGGTAAAGTTTAGCCGCCGCCATTTCTGCAAACATCATCTTGACGCCCTCACCCGCATCGATATTTGGCGCTTCCGGAAATTCGCGTAAATTCTGCACGATCAACGGGTTGCGTGCCTTGCTGCCAGCGCGTGCAATATTGCCTGCGGTAATGTTGCTGGGGAAAGTACCCGGGCTTTCCACTTCAATTCGGCCATCAAAAACACGAACAAAAATGTCACGATTCAAGCGATAGTCGCGGTGAATCACGGCATTAACAATGGCTTCTTTTACAACGCGTTCTGGATAACACGTGGCGTGTCTTAAAACTAAAAAGCTCAGTTGGACGTGCCCGAGTGTGCTTTTTTCGGCTTGTCCGGATCTCTAGTGTCAGATATGGGCGTGACGAGGCGGCATAGTTATTCTCTGCAAGGCGGAAACAACGAAGCAGGGCGAGTCGAAAAAGGTGCAATCGGGTGCGTAGCGCTTAGCACCCATTTGGTGACGTTCGAAAAAGCCAAAAAAATCATACTCAGCATAACTTTCCGAGCGCCAGAGCGCGGTCAACTGAGTTTTTAGGTTAAAGCCACTGCTGGCTAACACTAGCCCCTCTTCCAATTCGCGCAGCCCCGCTTTGACAGCATCATCAATTTGCACAATCAGTGGCCCACGAATGCTCAGTGGGGTTTTACGTAAATTGGGCAATGCCTCTGTTGCGGCCGTTTTACCGCTATACACCATCAGGCGAATATCCGCGCGCGAACCATGCGCGGCTAGCAAGCTACCCGGCCCATCGGCAAATAACAAAACAGCCGCCCGCGTCGGCAGCAGCTCGCCACCCACGGTGTCCGCCAAACCGATACGCTGCAACTGCTCGGTTGCCTTGCCAGTCTTAAGCCCGCGTGCTGCGACAAACGTTCGCCACGTCGGCGTGTCAAGCAGCTGCAGGTTAACGGGCACCAATTCACTTGCGGCGCTGCGTACGCCACGCTAATAGGTTAAGTCAGAAATTTCTGCCGCGTTTAATTGACGATTACTGGCATCCATGCGCGTCCAGGTGCCATTACTGACCACCGAATGCACCCATTCACTTTTTTCCACCCGCAACATCCCGACATGACCTGACTGGCCATTATTTAGCGTGCAAGGAAGACGCATCCAATGTAGTCGTGCCAGCGGCGGCGCGAAGCGTTGCAGCACTTGACGACGGAAGTCATCAAAGCCCTCTGGGTTTTCTTCGATACCAAACAAGCGACTTTCCGGCTTCGCACCCGGCTTAATATCCTTAATATCGCCTACGCCGATCACCAATAAGCCACCATCGCTGTTAGCAAAAGCGCATAGCGTTTCAATCATGCGGCCAAGTTTGCCAAGGCAAGACGAATGGCTTAGGTAGCGGCCAAAAACCCCGTCACCGTCTCAACTAAAGCTCCATCCGGACACACATGCAAATGGTGCGTGCCCTGCATATTGACAATTTCAGCGTTACCAAATGCGGCCAAGCGCGCGTCGACGGTGCCGGGGTCGAAAAAGCTGGCGCGCGGTTCGGCCAAGATCACCAATGTCGGTGCACGTATTTCACTGATCGCGTTGAGCACTTGCGCCTCGCTAAAGCGTGTTGGGGAAGGCTGCGTTAAGCGGGCATCACTGCGCCAGCGCCAAAGACCATCCGTGCCTCGCACAATGCCGCGTTCTACTATGGGTGCGGCCTGTAATTCGGTGATGCCGAACGCACCGACGCGCGCTGCCAGTGCGCTTTGCGGGTCAAAATAGCTTGGGATCGATTTTTTTGCGCTGCGCCGGGCAATTAAGCCCTTGCGCAAATCGCTACTAAAGGTGTTCGGTGCTGCGGACAGCGGCCCAATGGAGTCCAACAACACCAATCGCCGCACTTTTTCTGGGAATGCGGCGGCGAA
>JBBQBR010000112.1:0-7226 GCA_038317875.1 Lysobacterales bacterium | reverse complement strand
TTCCGGCAGGTAGCGCTGCTTTTGCGCCTCGGTGCCCCACAGCAAAATACCCTTCATACCGATTGAACTATGCGCCCCTATCGTCAAAGAAACTGAACTATCGTGCCGCGATGTTTGCTGCAGCACGCGCGCATAGCCCGCGTTAGAAAGCGCCATGCCACCGTGTTCTTCGGGAATAATCAGGCCAAACAAGCCCATATCGCGCAGGCCCTGGATAAACTGCGCAGGCTGCTCAGCATCACGATCCCAGTGCTTAAATTCCTTGGTATGCGCATCCAAAAAACCATCAATGGAATCCACCACAGCGCCCAACAGCTCGGCGTCGCGCGCGCTCATTTTTGGATAAGGAAATAAATTTTCTTCCAAGATTTCGCCGAAAAATAGACTTTTAGCAGCCGATTCTTCGCGCCGTAATTTATCAGTGGCGTTTGCAGCTTTCCCTGAAATTTTACTTGGGTCTGCGACTTCATTCATTGCGTTCACCTAGGCATCGTCATAGAACCAGCAGTTTAGCGCGAACTACTAGCGTATCTTCAAACCAACTCAATTAACTCGGCGTCTGGGCCGCGCAAAACGCGCACTGGCCCGGCCTGCCCACGCGAACCAAGACGCGCTAATTGCACGCTCAAGATACCAAGGCTCAAATTCGCTATGTCCATCGCTGGCAATTCCGCTTTGCCTGACGCAAACCGCAGCGCCGAATTATTTAACTGGATAACGCGCGTTTGGGCGTCAATTTGGCGCACATCATCGGCGCCGAGGCCTGAGTAAAACGCCGCAGACACGGCGCAGTTCAGACAATTGACCCGCACGCTAGTCGAGTTGTCATGGAAGTCAAACCCGGCCCAGCCCAGATGCTCCAAGGCTGGTTGCGCATTTGGCTGCTCAATTAACTCCAATCCAACAGCTGAAACGGACTGCGCAATATACGCTGCGCGCGCACCCGCAATTGCCGCTGCGCCCAAGGCTAGCGCGCGCGCCTCTGGCATATCGAAATTTGTGATCTGCGCGTTGCTAAAGCCATCGCAATACTCAGTGATTGCAGCTTCAATGTCCGGAACAATCACGCTGACGCGCGCTAAGTGATGTAAACGCATTAGTACACTCGAAACCGCTCGAACCAGGCCACGGTATTGAGCACTTGCGCTAATAAATTGCTTGGCCGCGCATTTATGGTGTGGCTGGCGCCCGGAATGCGCACCATTTGGGTCGGAACCTTGCTTAACTTCAACGCGGTGAAATACTGCTCGGTTTCGGAAATTGGCGTGCGGTTGTCGGCTTCACCGGTAATTAACATGGTCGGTGTTTTGACATTTCCGACATACATCAATGGGCTGCGCTTTAAATAGTGCTCAGCGTGCTCCCACGGCACACCGGGAAACCAATAGCGCGAATATACCGCGCCGCCATCGCTGGTCAGTGCAAAACTCATCCAATTGATCACCGGTTTTGCCACCACCGCAGCGCGAAAACGGTCCGTATGACCAACGATCCACGCGGTCAGCACGCCGCCGCCACTGCCGCCGGTCACAAATAAATTGCGCTCATCCACGCCACCTTTGGCTATTACCGCGTCGGTCACGCTCATTAAATCGTCGAAATCATGGTTTGGATAATCGTGGTGAATCAAATTACCGAATATTTCTCCGTATGAGCTGCTGCCGCGTGGATTTGCATAAACAACAATATAGCCCTTTGCCGCGTAAAGCTGGGTTTCGAATGCAAAACGCGGGCCATAATTTGCTACCGGGCCACCGTGAATTTCTAAAAGTAGCGGATACTTTTTCGCCGGATCAAAACCGGGTGGACGCATAATCCACGCTTGAATCGGCTGTTGGTCGAAGCTTGACTTCGTCCATATTTCCTCCACAGGCCGCGCGTTACGCTCGATAGACGTGTCGGAGTTTAGATCTGTCAAAGTTCGACTGGACGTCGAATTTTTCGCAATCAGCGCCACCTCGGCAGGACGCTGGGCCGTTCCTTGGGTGTAAACTACATCCCCCGTTCGCCCCACCATCATGCTGCCTGCGCCATAGGGCCGGCCAATATCTGCACCGCCGAAATCAGCCGCCAAGCTAACAACCTTGCCGCCATCTCGGGCAATCTTGCCAATTTTGCTCTGGCCTTGATCGTCATACTGAAAATAAATCGTTTTGCCGCTGGCATCAAAACTGGGTACAGCGACATCGCGATCAAGGGCTTTAGTCAAAACTGTGCTGAGGCCAGACTTTCGATCCAGCAGGGAAAGCGTACGCACTTGATAAAACTGCTCGCGGTCTGTGAAACCAACGTAAGCGACATAGCGCCCGTCCGGGCTGACGCTAGGCTCTTCATCTGGGCCGATGCGATCGGTTAGACGCTTTAATGCGCCAGAGCGAATGTTCAATTCAAACAGATCACTCTGCAGCGGCTGATATTCGGCGTCCGCTTCGCGATTTCCCGACATGATAAGGGTGGCGCTATCTGCGAATGCAAAGCCACCGTAGTTAAAATCGCCTGCTGTGACCTGACGCGGCGTACCGCCATTCGCCGGCACGACGAATATCTGCGTAAAAAATGGCGCGAAAATACCCTCGCCATCAGCCCGGTAGGTCAAGCGGTCAATTACGCTCACCGACTTGGCCCATTGAGCACCCTCGGGCGGAGTAGGTAACTCAGCGGCTTTTGTTTTCGCTGCCGGAACGCGCATTGAAAATGCCAGCGATTTGCCATCGGGTGAAAAAGCAAATTGATCGACACCTTGAGTCTCCGAGGTCAACTGGAAGGCGCGGCCGGAATCCACAAAGCGAATGAAAATTTGGCCGCCGGATTGAAATGCAACACGCTTGCCGTCAGGTGAAAACTGCGGCGCATTCTCGTTGCGCTCACCGCTCGACAAGGGCTCCAAGTTTTCGCCGCTGCGATCCATAATCCAAAGCGCGCTGCGGCGCGCGTCCGTCATAACGTCCAAGCTGCTGCGGGCAAAGATAATTTTCTGGCCGTCAGGCGAAATCGCAGGCGCGCTTGCCCACTCAAGTTTGAAGACATCCATCGGTTGTATCGCTGATACCAACGCATCAACCGCTTTGACCGCTTGCGCCTCAACGGCGGCCGCGTGTCCATGGGCTGCTATCAGGGCCGCAAAAACGACTAATTTCATGCTCAGTATGCTCACTACGACGGGGCCGCTGAGCATAGCGCATCAAGTCTCGCTGCAAGGCGACACGGCAAACAAGTCTCGCCGCAAGGCGACACGGCAAACAAGTCTCGCCGCAAGGCGACACGGCAAACATATCCATGCCACAGCAGTTGAACCAGCGCTGCACTCCGGGATTCGTTAAACTCCCGCTCCTATCAACCACCATCGAGCTGTAAAATGAATATTCGATTCGCCTTTGTCTTAGCGTCCAGCGTATTGCTTCTGAGTGCTTGCGCGCAAAACAAGAACACAGCCTCAGCATCGCCAGCAAGCGCTGTAACTGCCGGCCAAACTTATGGTGCGGCTATGCCGGCTAGCCCGAAACCGCAGCCGCTGAGTACCGCGATGAAAACAGTAGACGACTATATCGGCAAGCCTGCGAAATTTACCGGACGCGTTGGCCGTGTTTGCCAGAAGAAAGGATGCTGGATGATGCTGACCGATGGCGACGCCTCAGTACGGGTAAAATTTGGTAACGACGCATTTTTTATCCCAAAAGATGCCACCGGTGACGCGTTGGTTTTTGGCGCCTTAGAGTTAATCACGATGAGTGCAGCACACGCCAAACATATGGCTGAGGATGCCGGCACCCCTACAAACGCGGCGGCGGCAACCGCGACAAAAGAATATCGAGTGATGGCAACATCGGTGGTGTTGGCGGGTAATTGAGCGGTTGTTTTATGGGTGATTGGATCGAGCTTGCGGATTTGCATCCGCGAGCCCTTCTAAGTCGTCGGCCTCGCGTTTTGACACTGTTAGCGAGCACGGGCTTTTAGCATTTGCGCTCTATCAAACTTGATATTGACTAAGCGCTATTGCGAAAACCTAGCGCTTACGTTGCAGCAAATACCCCGAAAAATTGAGCGTGCCTTGGGTGTCCCGCGTGACGGGCTCCCCTAAACCAGGACCTAGGCCGCTAAGCGTGGCGAATTTGGTATCGGTGACACTCAAAGGTAGGGCGAAATTGACATTGATAAAGCGATCAAACGTTGCACGCATGAGCAGCACACCTTGCTCGCGCACAATTTTGATGTCCGATGCCTTGGCCGAATTGCTCATCGCGTCGGGATTGGCAATTTCATAATCACCCAACCACACTTCGCCTGCATCACCGGCCACGCTATCTAAGGGAATGGCAGCGCCAAACAGGCCCACTTCTGAGCCTGCTGAAAACAGCATCAAATGCTTTTCACCGCCGGTGCCGCTGGCACTGACCGGCGCAATTAGAATGTTTTCGATGAAGCTCAAATTGAGTGGAATCATGCCCAACAAGCGGTAGCTCAAGCGATACCAGCCATCGGGGCGGCGATATGCGCGCAAGCCAAAGCCACCGAGATTAAAATCGAAACGGTCCCCGTTGATCTCAGTGCGCACTAAACCGGCGGGTGTGGCATAGGCGCTTTGTACCGGGGTTGCAACGAAGCCCGTTGGTAGGTTTAAGCTTTCTGGCGGCGGATGTAGGACTTGCTTACCGCGCGCAGGTACGTTTGCCTTCTCTTTTAATGCGGTATCGCTAATCGTTTTGACGAGTTCACGAAAGGCATCATCTTCACTGGAGGAGTTACTGAGCGCCACGACCGCAAGCCGATGCTGCGGAAATAATCGAATAGAAACTTCCAGCCCGGTCAATGAGCTATCTAAAAAGCCGACCAAACCGACCTGCTTGCGCACACTTTCGGAAAATGAAAATACATAACCCTGACCGCTACCTGCGGCGCTAAAGTCGTAGCGCAAGCCCTTATTTTGGCTGCGCATCAGCAGCGCACGCGACGCCGCGCTGATGCCGCCAGCCTCTGAATCCAATGCTGCAACTACTCGCGCCAAATCGCGCACGCTACTGTGCAAACCTAGAGCAGCAGGAATACCGGCCACCCGAACGGGTAGCGCTTTGCCTTCATCATGCATCGCAGCGATACTGGCGTCTGAGCTAAAGCGGGTGGCTGTCAGATTCATCGGGCCGCTTATTTCGCGCTGGATCAAACTGCCGATATCCACGCCGCCAGCTTGCTCTAATACTTTACCTAACAGCGCATCGGCTAGAAATGATTGCTCAGAAAAGCCACCTGCGGGCCTAGACCGCCAGACTGGCTGAGCCAATACATCGCGCTGCGGCGTACCGGGCGCGACAAACAAATCTTTAAAGCTGCCACGGGTAATACCGGAGCTGCTAAGCAACAAATCACGCACCGAAATCGGCGGCAATTGCGCCGCTCGAATTTGGCTGGCAAATTTGAGCTGTGGCAAATAGCGCGTAATTGGCTTGCCTAAATCAAGCTTGCCGGTTTCGCTAAGCTTTAAGGCAGCAAGCACGGTGAATAATCGCGTCACGCTGCCGACCTGCAAGGGCGTGTCTAAGCCAAACGCACCGCCGGAGTTGAGCGCGGCTTTATTGCGTACGCCGTTGGCACTAATGAGCACCACATGGCCCTCGTCGATCAAAGCAAAGCCGGCACCGGCGTATTTTTTTGAGGTAATTAATGCGTTCAATTGCTTTTGCGCGGCCGCATTCACCGCGTTTATTTGCGCCTCGCTCAGAGGCTTCGCTTGCACGTACGCTGCCGAGAAAAAGGCGCACAAAATCATCAGTAAATACTTCTTTGGGCGCAAGCAAAACTCCGTTTTAATCCGTTTGATAGGCGCTGACGCTAACTTGCAAGCGCCAACTGAGCATCATTTTTAGATGAACAAAGCTTTGAAGACTGTTTCGCTTAACACGAGCCTCCCTTGGCAGCAATATCCAATTTATCGCCATAGTCATGAGTACCTCGTCATTGCGAGGAGCGAAGCGAAGTGGCAATCCATTTATTAACGTCTAAAAGCAAAATGGATTACCTCGCTGCGCTCGCAATAACCAGATGAGCGTTGCCCAATAACCATCTCATATCGCCTACGAGACTCACAAATTCTGATAGTTCGGACCTGCTCCACCTTCTGGGGTTACCCAGGTGATAATTTCGTAAGGGTCTTTGATATCGCAAGTTTTGCAATGCACGCAATTACTGGCGTTGATTTGCAAGCGTTTGCCGCCTGCATCCTCAACAATTTCATAAACACCCACTGGACAAAAACGCGTGCACGGATTGGCGTATTCCTCGACGCATTTGGTGATGCAGATATTGGTATCGCTCACAACTAAATGCACCGGTTGATCTTCTTCATGCGCAGTGGAAGCGTAATACACGCCCTGAAGCCGATCACGCGGCGCTAAGGTGCGCTCGACATAGTCACGCTTGGGACTCTCCGCCTCGCTCAGCTTTTTCAGGCTGCAAAAGTCAGCTTTATTGCGCAACGTCCACGGGCTTTTTCCGCGCGTCAAAGTTTCCCAACCCGCGTTGGCAAGCCCAAAATAGAGTCCACGTTTAAAGCCAGGCTTAATATTGCGCACGCCGTGCAGTTCGCGCATCACCGGGGACGAACGGAGCGCTGCATCCCAGCCCGCAGGTGCCAATTTGTTCGCTGTCAAGTGTTCCGCCAGCATCATGCCGCTGCGCAGCGCTTGATGTGTGCCTTTAATCTTGGGCACATTCAATAGACCAGCGGTATCGCCGATCAACACCGCACCGGGCATCTCCACTTTGGGCAAACTTTGATAGCCGCCGGTGACAATTGCGCGCGCGCCAGCGGACATAATCGTGCCGCCTTCAAGCAACGGCTTGATTAATGGGTGGTGTTTGAGCTGCTGAAACGCCTCATAGGGCTGATAGCGCGGGTCGGAATAATCCAAGCCGCTGACATAGCCCAGCGCGATGCGGTCTTGATCCAAATGATAAATAAAGCTGCCGCCATAGGTTTTGTAGTCAGCCGGCCATCCGAGCGTATGCACGATTTTTCCTGGCACGCAGTTTCCAGGCTTCACTTGCCAAAGTTCTTTAATACCAATGGAATAGCTTTGTGGGTCGGATTTTTCGTCCAATTTGAATCGCGTGACCAACTGCTTGGTCAAATGCCCACGCGCGCCTTCCGCTAGCACGGTGACTTTGGCTTTGATATCGACGCCTTCGGCATAGCTATCTTTGTGGCTACCGTCTTTGGCAACGCCCATATCACC
>JBBQBR010000111.1:0-7286 GCA_038317875.1 Lysobacterales bacterium | reverse complement strand
GAAATAGCGCATAGCGCTGCGCGCCATTGAGCCACAGCTCTAGCACCGCATCGTGCTTGAAAATGCGAATAAAGACGGGGGCGCCTACCTGCAAATTTAACCCCTTGGCATCGCGCTCAAGTGCGGGAAGCACTCGATTTGCCGCGTTTTCGGCGCGTCCGGCGTGGGTTGTTAGGGCAGTCGTCATCAACAGCAAACTTAACAAAATTGCGTAGAAACGCGGAAATGAAGTCATATCAACCAACAAAATTTGGGCTAAGACCAAACACCAAAACGCCATTCCACCGCACGCAAAGCTCTAAGACAATTGCTAGGCTGATCAATACGCAGTATGCGAATCTCAGGCCGGCCACACGCACAAGGCGCGGGTAAAGTTGATGGCATCAAACGTGAAGGTGTAGCGCGCACCAGTGGCCAGGTTTACGCCCCAAACCCCGTACTCGTTTTGCGCATCGCTCCAATAACCGCCTCCGGAAAATTTAATGAGCCGGGTAGCAGGTTTGAGCGCATAGGGAGTGCCGTTAAAATCCAGCGCTAGCTCTAATTTTCCACTCGCATCATACAGACTAAGTAGGTTTTCGCCGCTCGCTAACTTCCAACCCTTGCCCATGCCTGCGCAATATTGCTTCGCAGCATCCCAACCGATGTTTGCGCCATTGTCGGCCTGCGCCCAAATAACTTTTTGCGCGTAGTCTTTAATTCCGTCGGCGACGCGCTCGAAACGTTCTTTAGCTGCCAACACTAATTGCACCGTTACCGAACTGCCCGCCTTGACGTGTTCGATCCGCTCAACGCGTCGATCATCGCTTGTGCAGCTTATTAATTGCCTGCCTGGTGCCAAGTCCAAACTCTTCGCCGCATTTGCCTTTAAAACACCATGCGCTTCGCCATTGATTGACAACTGACAATCCACGTCGGTTTTGATGATGAGCGTCGGCTTATCTTGCGCCGCTGCAGTGGCGGCAGTGGCGGCAAAAATCAACAAAACCGCTGCAAAAACTGCGTTGCGCATAAAAATAAGCCCATAAATTCTAAAAACCTAAGGCTACCAGTTGCACCTATAAAATGGAAAGGCAAAAGTGTGCTGCGCCATCTTAGCGCGTCTTTCGCAAATGCCTTGGGCGGGAATCCAGCTCCAAAGCAGATCATAGATTAAACATCGCTTTGAATCGCACCCTAACCGACGGGTGAAACAGCCGAGGCAAGTCAGATCAGCTATGCTCTGACGCCCGCAGATTCGGCTTTAGGCTCGTTCGATTTCAGGCGGCCAAATCCTCTAAAATTAGCCAATTCATGTCCCGCTCCGCTTTTACCCGCAGCCATCCTGCGCTTAGTGCATTGATTGCGCACGAACACGCATTAATCCAGGACAAAATTTCCGCCGAACCCGCCGGATTAGGCGCGTGGATTAGCCCCTGGGAGATCGCACCTGTTGCGACGACTGCACCGGGCTTGATGACGCTACCGCTTAAATTGGCCGGTATCGACAGCTTAACCGGAAATCTTTGTGCAAGCGCGTCGCTGTGGCCGCTTGCGGACAATGCGCTGGCATCCGTGGTGCTGCAACACGCGCTGGACTACGCGATGGAGCCTGAGGAAATGCTTGGCGAGGCAGCACGCTGCATGCGCGGTCACGGCAAGCTCGTCATTACTGGTTTTCGCGGCTTCAGCGCGGCGCGGCTTTCGGGTACGCGTTTGTCGCGCAATTGGAAAACCACGCCACCCCACTGGAATACCGCCAGTAGCTGGGCGCGAGCCTGCCGGGCGTTAGGTCTGGCGGATATCAGTATCGAACGCATCGCCTTCGCTTGGCCGTGGTTGGCACCAAATTCGGCATTCAGCCGCCAATTAGGCCGCGCGCTACCCGATTTTGCCAGCGTCTATATCTTAACCGCACGCAAAAGAGGCGTGCGCGCGCGCCCGGTTATGCGCGCACTCGAGGCCAACGCCAGCCGACAACCTGCGCTCAAGGCGGCGGGATTAACTCAACGAGGTGTAAGCAATGACTAGCCAATCTGCAATTCCTTCCGGCGCCACATCCGCAACTTCAGAAACCAGGCCGGTTGTCGATATTTTTACCGATGGCGGCAGTTCCCCTAATCCTGGCGCTGGCGCTTGGGCGGCTTTGCTGCGCTTTAACGGGGTTGAAAAGGAGATTTCTGGCTATGTCGCGGACACCACCAATAACCGCATGGAGTTAAGCGCTGCGTTGGAGGCTCTGCGTACCTTGACCAAGCCCGCAAAGGTCAGGCTGCACACGGATTCACAGTATTTGCAAAAGGGCATGCAAACTTGGATTAAAGGCTGGGTGCTGCGCGGCTGGAAAACGGCAGACAAAAAGCCAGTGCTAAACGCCGACATTTGGCAGGCGCTGCTCAGCGAATCAAAGCGCCACAGTATCGAATGGATTTGGGTGCGCGGCCATAACGGCCATGTTGAAAATGAGCGCGTGGATGCATTGGTGCGCAAAGCACGGGAATCTAAGGGGCGCAGTGTATGAGCTATGGAATATCTATACTGTTTTGCCAACGCAAAATACTCAAATTAATGAAATCAAAGTTAGCGCCTTGTCATTGCGAGGAGCGTAGCGTGGCAATCCATTGTTCGGAACGCTATAAGCTCAAACAAATCAATGGATTGCTTCGCTACGCTCGCAATGACGAGGCCATTCGCCAATTTAAAAATTTGCCCGATCCATGCGCCAAATCGTACTAGACACTGAAACCACCGGCCTTGAGCCTGATCTGGGGCACCGGATAATCGAAATTGGCTGCGTGGAATTGGCTGGGCGCGGCGTGGGTGAAGCGCTATTCCATCGCTATCTCAACCCCGAACGTGACAGCGACCCGCGCGCGTTTGAGGTGCACCAGCTCAGCCGTGAATTTCTATCGGACAAGCCGCTATTTTCCGAGGTGGCGACTGCGTTTCTGGCATTTGTCGATGGCGCAGAACTATTAATTCATAACGCGGCGTTTGACATTAACTTTTTAGACGCAGAACTCAAACGGCTAGGACTCGGGCCGCTGAGAAAGCATTGCACTATCACCGACACCCTGGCGATGGCGCGCAATCTTTATCCCGGCCAGCGCAACGGTTTGGATGCACTGTGTCGGCGTTTGGACGTCGACAATTCTTCGCGCACCGCGCACGGCGCGTTGCTCGATGCAGGCTTATTGGCAGAAGTCTATTTGGCGATGACGCGCGGCCAAAATTCGCTAGAATTTGCTTCCGTTAGCCTTTCCAACTCAGGTGAGCCCAGCGCGATTTCGCCGATCAGTATTCAGCTGATTCGCCGTTATGCGAGCGCTGATGAACTGAGTGAACACAGTTTGCGTTTAGCTGCGCTGCAAAAATCGAGTAAGGGTAATTGCCTATGGTTAGCAATAGGTTAGCAATAGAACAAGGGTTAGCAATAGAACAAGGGTTAGCAATAGAACAAGGGTTAGCAATGGAACAAGCAAGCGCTTAGGGATATAGCTTTTACAAAGGCACCATTTTAACAACTCTGTTTGGCAAGATAAAAGAACCGTTCGCCCTGAGCCTGTCGAAGGGCAGAGCCGCACAAATACTGACGCAGCCGGAGCACTTTGCGCATCACGCAGCGTGCGGCTACATGCTTCGACTTAGCTCAGCACAAACGGTTTTCTTTCAGCGTCAGGCTACGATTAAATACCTAACGTTCGGCATCAACATCGCTAACGTCTTCATCCTCATCTGGATCTGGGTCCTCCATGGAATTCGCGGGTTCTACATCAGCAGCGCCGCGCGAAAGCAGTCGGGGTTTGAGTGCGCTCAGCATCACTTCGGCTTCGGATGATTCCACCCCAAGGTGATACACCGCGTATCCTGGCATCACCTGTTGATTGAGCGCTAAACCAATCACTTTTCCCGGCAACGTCGCCAAAATAACGGATTCTGCGCCCGACAGCGGGTCACGCACCGTACCCAATGGCTGGCCAGACTGCACTTTGTCGCCTAAGTTGACCTTAGAAATTAATAAACCACTTTGATTCGTGCGCAGCCACGTGGCGCGATACAGCACCGGCTGCGGCTGCGCCCACACTTTCAAGCTAGAACTCATCCTAAGCTTACTCATTAGCGTTTCAACAGCGCGCACGCCGAAGTCAATTTCCTTTTGCTCCAAGCGGGTCGGTGCGCCTAGCTCAAAAGTTACCGCTGGAATCCCTGCCTCCACCGCCGCCGTACGCAACATACCGTGCGAACCGACTGAATGCAGCACGGTGGTGGCGCCAAAATTACGGGTGAATTCCAATACCTCGCGGATACGCAAGTTGCCGCGCACCTGCGGCAAGTTAGAACGTTCGAAACTGCCGGTATGGAAATCAACTAAATAATCACAGCCCAAAATGACTGACTGAAAGAATCCGTGCGCCAATCGACTGGCAGCACTACCCCTGGGGTTGCCCGGAAAATAGCGGTTCAGATCGCGTCGATCGGGCAAGTAGCGGGAATTTCGTTGAAACCCGCCAACATTAACCACCGGCACCGCGATCACTGCACCGGCCAAGGTTTTGGCATCGAGTTTGCGCAAAATTCTATTGACGACTTCGATCCCGTTTAGCTCATCCCCGTGTACGCCACCGGTTAAACACAGCGCGGGACCTGGCAATTTGCCATTAATTACTGTTACGGGTGCGCCAACTTCACCAAAACCCATCGCCGAACTGCGCCATGTCAGTTGCGCGCGGGTTCCAGGCATAACGCGCACGCCCAGTATTTTGATCGGGCCAATCGCCTTGGATTCTGGCAGGCTTGGCGGCACCAACTTCTGCGCGGGCTCGGCGCGAACACTGGGTGTATTTATGGTTGGAACGACTTTCAAAACCAAGATTGCTGCTGGCAAATTCGCCGCTTGGACCCGGATTTGTTCGTCGCTAGGGAAATCTTGCGCGCTACAAACCGGCGCAATTATGAGGAGCCCAAAACAAACGGCCGCTAATAAAAGCGGCCGTCGAGCCGATGTTTTGGCATTACTTCTTGGCATTCGGCGCCAGCATTGCCACACGCTTTCTTGGATCATTCATACCGACTACATCACCTAAAATGTGCGCGGCTTGATCAAGGTACGGGTCGTTCGGATTTTTTTCTTCCTCGTCTTCAAGTTTCTTGCGCTCAGCGAGCCTGCGCTCAGCACCATCTAAACCGTCATCTAGTTCACCGGTTTTTGCGGCGGCATTGCCGTCACCCAGCGCCACTCGAGCCTTCAAGCGTGCTTGACGCTTCACTTCCAGCGCGTCGCGCTCGGTCTTACGCTCGCTTAGCAACAAAGACACCGACGACTCAGCGCGCGCCTTGACTCTTTCTGCAATATCTTCCTGCAAGAAGCCATACTCGATATTCGTACTTGCACGCTTTTTAAAGCGCGCCGTTAATGCCGCCACGTCGGCAGTTTTTGTATCGTTTGTTCGTATGAATTTTGCGGGCGGTATTTCGGTGTAAGGCAGGGCATTTTCATAGCTCGATTCGCCAAATTCCTTCGGGTCAATCGTGCTTGGGAACTCAATATCAGGTGCCACGCCCTTATGCTGCGTCGAGCCACCGTTGACGCGGAAAAACTGCTGGATCGTCATTTTCAATTCACCGAGCGGGCCGTTTTTGGAATTGCTCACTCGATCAAGTTCAATAATCTGCTGCACCGTGCCTTTGCCAAAGGTATTTTCACCTAGGATCAAACCGCGCCCATAGTCCTGAATCGCTGCCGCGAAAATTTCTGATGCCGACGCGGACGCGCGATTGACCATCACCGCCATCGGCCCACTCCAGGCCACACCTGCATTTGGGTCATCGTACACATCAACACTGGCTTGCGAATTGCGCACTTGTACGACCGGCCCCTTGTCAATAAAAAGGACCGTCAGTTCGGTCGCTTCAGAAAGCGCGCCGCCGCCGTTGTCGCGCAAATCGATCAACAAGGCCTCAACATTTTCTTTTTTCAGTTCATTGATCAGCACACTCACGTCGCGCGTGGAGCTGCGGTAATCAGGATCACCGCTGGCACGTGCAGCAAAATCAAGATAGAAGCCGGGCAACGAAATGACGCCGATTTTGTGTTTTTGGCCGTTTTCAACGTATTCCACAACCCGCTTTTTCGCTGCTTGTTCTTCGAGCTTGACCTTGTCACGCGTTATTTTGATGACGTGGGTTTTGCTAGCCGCGGACTGATCGGCGCCCAAAACTTCCAAGCGCACAATAGTGTTGCGCTTACCGCGAATCAGCTCAACCACATCGTCCACGCGCCAGCCCACAACATCCACAGGCTCGCCGGTTTCGCCTTGGGCAACCGATACGATGCGGTCAAAATCTTTCAGCTCGCCCTGACGCGCCGCCGGACCGCCTTTGACGACGGACGCGATCGTGGTGTAGTCGCCATCGCGCTGCAGCAATGCGCCTATGCCTTCTAACGACAGGCGCATCTGCATGTCAAAATTTTCGCTCGCGCGCGGACTTAAATAGTTTGTGTGCGGCTCAATCGAGGTGGCATAGGCGTTTAGGAAGATTGAAAAAACATCATCGCCATCTAGCTCATCAATACGCGTTGAAAATTCCGCGTAACGCTTATCGAGCGTGCTGGTAATCGCCGCCTGTGGCTTGCCTGCCAATTGCAAACGCAGCGCATCGTTTTTTATGCGTTTGCGCCATAAATCATCTAACTCTTTCGTGCTTGTTGCCCATGCGGCGTTTTCTCGATCAAACTCATAGCGCTCGTCGACCGTGAAATCAAACGGCTTTTTCACTAGAGCGCGTGCAAAAGCGGTGCGCTCGGCGACGCGCTTTTTGTAGAGTTTGAAAACTTCAAACGGCGCGCTCAAATCCTGTTCGGAAATTGCATCGTCCAACGCGTATTTATACTTGTCGAAGCCTTTGATGTCGGCTTCGGTGAAAAACCAATGTTCGCTGTCGTAGGATTCAATCAATCGCTTATAAATATCAGCACTCATCGCATCGTCGAGCGGCACCGCGCGGTAGTGCATTCTCGGCAACAAGCGCGACGACCAAATTGCTGCTTGCTGCTGTGCGAGCGAAGGTTCAAGTGCGACGGGTGCGTTTTTAGCGACGGCTTGACCCGACACTAACGAGCCCGACAGCATAAGGGCGAGTGCAACAGCTTGAGCGAGAGGTTTAAACATGAGCTTCCCTAGAAAAGATCTTACAAATCATCGTACAAATTAAAGCAGGCAGATGCACATCAGACTAAATCAAGCACGTAGACAGAAAACATTGCCATTTCAAATCAAAAACAAAAAATACGGCCAAACATTAACACT
>JBBQBR010000110.1:0-7325 GCA_038317875.1 Lysobacterales bacterium | reverse complement strand
GATTGAGTTGGCGCTGGCAAAAGCAAGGATATGGTTTCAGCCAAATCCCCAACCGCGTCATAGCTTTCATCAAACAGCCATTTCGGCAAACCCGCTGCCTCCTGCGCCAGTGTACGCAGTAATTTGCTCGGCACGATTTGGCGTGGTTTACCACCGGCAAGAAAATACACTGCCCACGCCGCGTCACCCGCTTGCGCGCTTAAAAAATAGTGTTGCAATGCGGCCTGCTTGGCTAAGCTTGATGTGGTCGCATCAAGTTCGCGGTAAAGCGCGGCGAAGGCTTTCATGACGCGAAGGCTTTCATGACGCGAAGGCTTTCATGATGCGCTGGCGCTGTTGGCTGTCGGCGGCTCGCTCATATCCTCGTCCCCATACTCGGTTTTGAAGCCTTGCGCCTCCAGCCCGTGATCGTTGAGCCAGCGCACCATGATCGCGACGCTGCCGTGTGTCACGAATACGCGTTGGGCGCCCGTGCTTGTGATCGCTTTTTGCAAACTAGGCCAGTCTGCATGGTCAGACATGACAAAACCACGGTCCACACCACGTCGACGCCGGGCGCCGCGCAGCTGCATCCAGCCGCTGGCAAAGGCATCGGAATAATTGCCAAAGCGTTTCATCCACGGCGTGCCTTGCGCGGACGGCGGTGCCAGCACCAGCGCGCGCTTGAGCAGCTGCGGATTGACGCTGGTATCGCTAACGCTCAACGTGGGGGCTAAGCGCACGCCTGCAGCGCGATACACGGCATTGAGCGGCTCAACCGCGCCGTGCACAACGATAGGGCCAATTGATGGGTCTGCGCCATACAAGATGCGCTGGGCCTTGCCGAAGGCGTAGCAAAAAAGTACTGATGCGCGTCCAGCGTCGGCGTTACTGCGCCACCACTCATTAATTTCAAGCGATAGTGCAGCAGGCGTGGCCCAACGATAGATCGGCAGGCCGAAGGTGGATTCAGTGATAAAGGTATCGCAGCGCACCGCCTCGAACGGTGCGCAGGTGCCATCGTCCTCAAGTTTGTAGTCGCCCGAGGCCACCCACACTTGGCCTTTGTGTTCCAGCCGAACTTGCGCCGAGCCCAGCACATGGCCTGCCGGATGCAGCGAAATTTTTACGCCGTTGTGTTCGATCGTTTTGCCATACGGCTCGGACTGCAGCGTGATCGCGCCAAGCCGCGCGCGCAAGGTGCCTTCACTGTGGGTATGCGCTAAATAATGCCCATGCCCGGTGCGCGCGTGGTCAGAATGGGCATGGGTAATGACCGCGCGCCCAACCGCCTTCCACGGGTCGATATAAAAATCGCCTGCAGTGCAATAAAGCCCTTCCGGCCTGGCAACGACTAGATTCGTCATGTCAAATATTCGCGAAGCAGTGTTTGAAATGCATTAAGACAGCGTGCGCAATAGGGCCGCCTGCTGCCGTCGGTGAATCGATATCGTCAATAGTCCCCGCCCGTTTGTCTGTGCGACGTCAAACATATTGCGGCGGTTAAGTCGATCCTTGTTTGGAATCACGCTACAGAAGTTAATTAAATGCCACGTAATTCAACCCGTGCGACAGCTGTTTTTGCGATCACTGAGGTTGCTGTGTTCGGGCTCGCACAGACGTCTATATACAGTGTCGGCACGATCAACATTGCTTTGAGAATTCATCTCAAAAACCGTGCGATGCGAATCTGTGTCGGCCGTTTCCCCAAACACCCAATCGAACCAGGAATAAATATGCTGAAATATCTCGCCGCATACGGTGCAATGGCCTTAGTGATTTTGGCCATTGATTTCCTGTGGCTTGGCTTCATTGCCAAGTCGTTCTATCGCGATAGTATTGGGCACCTGATGGCAGACCCGCCGAACTTGGTTGCAGGCGGCATCTTCTATTTGCTTTACCCGATCGGTATCTTGCTTTTCGCCGTTGCTCCTGCGGCGTTGTCGGGGGTGGAAGGCTTAGCGTCGTGGTCACGCGTCATTTTGGCAGGCGCGTTGTTCGGTTTCTTTTGCTATGCCACGTACGATTTGACTAACCTAGCAACATTGCGCGGCTGGCCGTTGCGTTTCGTGTTGGTCGATATCGCCCTGGGCGTGACGCTCACGACCGCCGCAGCCGCCGCGGGCCGCTGGGCGTTGGAGCGAATGTCATGAGCATGGCAAAGTCCAAACAAATCATAGGCCTGATTGCATGGCTAGCAATTTGCTTTATCGCATCGGGTGTGGGCGCACTGGCGTCAATTCGTGCTCAGTCTTTCTATACGCAGCTCAGTCAGCCGAGCTGGGCACCGCCGCCTTGGATTTTCGGGCCCGTTTGGACAATTTTGTACGCAATGATGGGCGTAGCCGCATGGTTGGTATGGCGCGTCGGCGGCTTTCGCGCCAATCGTGCAGCGCTAAGCCTGTTTTTGGCCCAACTTGCCGTGAATGCGATCTGGAGCTGGCTTTTTTTTGCTTGGCACCTGGGCGCTCTCGCGTTCGCCGATATCGCGCTGCTTTGGACGCTCGTCATTGCAACACTGGTATTGTTTTGGCGTGTTCGGCCGCTTGCAGGGGCACTGTTCATTCCGTATTTGCTTTGGGTCAGCTTCGCAGCTGCACTCAATTTTTCGATCTGGCAACTCAACCCGCAAATGTTAGGTTAGGACAACACGCACAAATAGAATTTGGCGGAATTTAGGCTGTAAACGCGGAAAATTCCGCCACTCGAACCTGCGGCGCGACTGTGTCCTTTTCGTGATGTCGCGCCACAATCACGCTTGACGGCAAACTAGATTTGCCGCTTCATCGCCGTCTGTACACACACACTTTTCGTATCAGCGCCTATAAATCACGTTTCTATTTGTATTTGGCGGCTTGTAGGCCTTCGCCTACAAACACAAGCGCTCTGCGCCGATACTTGCAGGCGCGGCTTTGCTTCACACTAACAATACGCAAGTCAACGATGAGGCCGTAATGAACACTGCAGTGAATACGCTTACCTACTCAAACCGATCAAATCATGGCGCGACGGCAGACCTAAGTGCCTACGTGAATGCGAAGCAGATCGTCCATGCCAATGGTCCGTTCGCCAGCGCAAACAAGTTGCTTGCAGGGCTATCGCCTGAAGAACTATTGCGCTTGCAATGCAATTTGGAACCTGTCGATCTCGCTCGCGATCAGGTCTTGTATGAATGCGGTGGCGCGGTCAAACACATCTACTTCCCGACCACGTCCATAGTGTCATTAATGTGTAACACGCTTGAGGGTGGGTCCTGCGAAATTGCCATGGTAGGTAACGACGGTGCTGCGGGAATTTCTACTTTTATGGGGGCGGGTACTTTGGCCCACACCGCTGTGGTTTATTGCGAAGGCCGCGGCTTTCGCATGAAAGCCAGTTTGATGCAAGCCGCTTTTGATCGCTCAAAGGACATACAGCTGTTGTTGCTGAGATACACTCAGGCGCTGATGACGCAAATTTCACAAACCGCAGTGTGCATCCGCCATTACTCCATCGATCAGCAACTATCACGCCGATTACTGATGGCGCAAGACCGTTTAGCCACGAACGAATTGTCGTTGACGCAGGAGTCGCTGGGCACTTTACTCGGAGTTAGGCGTGAAACAATATCGGAGGCATCAAACAAGCTGCAAGATGCTGGGCTAATTCAGTATTGCCGTGGACTTATCACCATTAAAGATCGGGTCGGGCTGGAACGACGATGTCGCGAAATTTACACGCCAATGCCGAGCACCCGCCCGTCCACGCGAACATGGTGATCTTTATACCGGCTAGCACTTTCGTCAATGCGACGCGTAATTGGCCAGCAGTTTAATGAAAACATTTATTGTTGAAGATAACGACGTAATTCTGAAGAACTTGGTAGCAACATTGCGCGAATTTACGCCAGTGACGCTCGTTGGCACTGCGTCGGATGCCACATCCGCAATTGATTGGCTTATGCAGCCAAAGAATCACTTTGATTTGGTCATTATCGATATTTTTTTAAAGTCCAGTTCTGGGCTGACGGTACTAAGTTCAATTTTTGACCTATCGATCCAAGCCAAGCGAGTTGTACTGACCAATTACGCAACTCCCGAATTACGTGCGCGATGCGCAGCATTGGGCGCGCACCGCGTTTTTGACAAGTCAAGTGAAATGGAAGAACTGATCGCCTATTGCGTGCTGCTTCAAGAGGAGAAAAATTTATACGCCGGCGAAACAAAACATTGAGTCAAAGGCCGAATATTATTTCTTTCCACGTATTTCTTCTTTCCCATTGGTCATTTCCGTAGAGCACCGGCATTTACGGCTAGCTTGACGATATCTACGGGTTTGGCATCGGTTGGGTACAATGCATCGCTAAAAGCCTCCGCACTAGCGATGCGACCAGGAAGTGAATTTAGCGACGAGAAACGCAAGCAGCTGATCGAATTTGGCTAGCCGAAATTGAACGGCTATGACTTTGTCCCAACTTAGCGAAGAATAGCGCGCCGAATTCGCGCGGATATGTTCCGACGATCACTTTCCTGTCGATTCGCCGTTGTCGAGTCGCTTATTGCGAAAATAAACGCCTTGTCCTGCCAATGAGGTCAATAAAATCGCTGTGTTGGTCAGAATAAATATAGTGTCACCAACTCAGTAACTATAAGTAACGAATCCGATGCTAGCGACGAGTTGACCCGCAAATAGAAACGCCGAAACGCCCGCCGTACTTTTTTCCGTCCACTGTACGTATACCTGGCGCGCTAGCGTTATCAGCAAGATTGCCGAAGCGAACCATCCGATCCATCCCGCTTGCATTAGCTTTCGCGATCTTTCAAAATTTGGCAGCGCACTTGTTTTGCCTGTGATGTGCCAATTGCGGTTTCGAGGTGCTTCATCTTTTCCAACCGTCGCAACAGGGCCGGGAATCCAAACGCCTTAATCCATAGGTGGCAGGTCCAGCCCGTCATGTGGTAGCGGTAATGATCTTTTTGCTGTTCTAAAACTTTGATGCCGCCAAGTTCTGTTTCCAGCGCTTGATAAAGCAGTTCGTTGACTTGCTTTTGATCGCAAGTTGTAAGAAGACATGATTCAAATTTTCCGATGTTCGAAGGAAGGTTTTGACACATTGCCGAAAAACAAATAGTCGACAATGTGTGCTGTTAACCGATCTTTAAGGGGTGCAAGTCGCCTTTGGTTTAGCGGTAAACGTGCTGCCCATTGCTATCGCGCCATGAATTTTCTAAAAAAGCTGCGTCTTCTTCTGTGCGCGGATGCACGCCCATCAAAATACCGCCGTTTTTGATCGCTTCGTCGTACTGCTTCACGCGCTCTTCTGGAATGTTCCAGCCGACTAACGCGCCTACTAAGCCGCCAGTCGCGGCACCTGCGCCCGCGCCAGCAAGTGCAGCGGCCAATGGGCCGGCAACAATCAGTCCCAGGCCTGGAATCACAACAGATGTTCCAATCGCGGCAATTGCTGCAGCAACTGCGCCTACCGTGCCACCAATAGCGCCACCAATGCCCGCGCCCTCAGCAGCTTTCGTACCTAATTCAGTTTTCGCCGAGCCGTCGGAGAAATATCGTTTTCGTGTGTCATCTGACATCACAACATTAAGATCATCGTGGGAATAGCCACGCCCTGCTGCCGACGTGTACGCTTTCTCGGCGCTGTCGCGATTGGGGAAAATACCGGTTACTAGACGTTTATCATTTGACATAAGTATGTTCTTTCGTTAGGGGAAGGCATACTTTAAAAAGTCTGGGCCGGTATTTCAGTACGATAGCTAACTTATGGCGAACGCAAACGGATTAGCTCAAAGCTGGGAACGGATCGGCAAAACGATCTTCTCGGCGAATTTCTCGCGGAGCGGGCGTTGCTCCCACATGGCATAGGTGTAGCGCTTGGCCTGCAACAAGTCAGCTTCAAATACCGCCGTCATCCGCACAGCAAAGGCGGTGCTATAGATGTTGAGGCTGGCCTCATCGTTGAGTTGAAAGGAGCGCATGTCGAAGTTGGTCGAACCCACCGACACCAGTTCGCGATCTATTACGAGCAGCTTCACATGCATCATGGTCGGAAGATATTCGTGAATCTCTACGCCCAACTGCAGCAGCTGGCCCCATAATGCCTTCGACGCGAGTCGAACCGTCTGCGAATCGATGTGCTCGCCCGGTACCAGCACGCGGATGCGCACACCGCGCTGGCGTGCAGCAATCAGCGCTTGGATAATCAATGTGTCGGGCACGAAGTAAGAAGCGGCAAGATCAATACTCTGCTCTGCCGCCGCGATCGACATCAAATACATCAGATGCATGCTCTCGCTGCCGCCCGCAGGTGAAGCGATGAATAAATGCGCATCCATATCCCCGGCAGCTGCCAGCGGCGGAAAGTAGCCCGGCCCGTTCAGCAGTTCGCCCGTGGTCTTGATCCAGTTGTCGTTGAATGCCGCCTGCATCTGCGCCACCACCGGGCCTTCGACCCGGAAATGCGCTTCGCGCCAGTGCTCCGGATCCTGCGCATGCCCGGCCCATTGGTCGGCGATGCCGACGCCGCCAGTAAAACCAATCTTGCCATCCACTACTAGCAACTTGCGATGGGTGCGGTTGTTCATGCGTGAGATGTTGTACCAGTGCAGCGGCCGATACTTTTCTATTTGCACACCCGCAGCCTTCATCTCCTCTAGCATGGCATCGTCCATCTTGATGCTGCCAGCCCAGTCGATGATCATGCGCACTTCGACTCCGGCGCGGGCGCGTTGGGACAGTGCGGCTGCGAATTTTTTGCCGATCTCACCAGACCAGTAGATATAGGTCTCGAAGGTGATCGTGTGCTCGGCAGCCTGTATTGCCGAAAGCATTGCCGGAAAAATCTCGTCGCCGTTCTGGAAATCGACGATACGATTGCCAGGCAGCACCGAGGGGCCGAGCAGAACCGACATCTCGCGGCGGAACTGCGGATCCGCAAGCGCGTGCTTGTGCGGCACTGTGCGCTGCAGTTTCTTTTCCGGCCTGACGAAATTCATCGCAAGTGCAGCGACCAGCAGGGTCAGCGCGATTGTGATGACGACAGTCCAGGTCATACGTTTCCGGCTCCAGGATCTCGCCATCTTTGGCTGTTTGGTGACTGCTTTAGCTCTCATGATACTCCCTCAACGGCTGAAATCGCTGGATGTCCTTGTTTTTCGGCTTGTTTTTCGGCTTGTTTTTCGGCTTGTTTTTCGGGGGCCAACAGGCTCAACCGCAGAATATTCCAAGGTGGTTTTAGTCTGTTCATTGCCTCAGTGCAAATTGTCAGCTGTCAAATCGGCCTTTACGGGGCGAACGCTGGTGGCTGCCCCCAGCAAATTCTCCCCTTCGGCCACTGGTTTAGCCTGACGGGC
>JBBQBR010000109.1:0-7329 GCA_038317875.1 Lysobacterales bacterium | reverse complement strand
GGTTCCGACGTAAAGTTCGCTGGATTTATAACGTGCATGCAGATAGCGCAACAGTACCATCACAATTGCAGCGCTTGGTAGGGCAAGCAGCACACCCAAAAACCCAAATAGTTGACCGCCCGCCATAATGGCGAAAATTACTGCAACCGGGTGCATGCCGATTTTGTCGCCGACTAGCCAAGGTGTTAGCACCATGCCTTCAAGCCCTTGGCCGATCATAAACACCACCAAGACCGCAACCGGATGCTGCCAATCGTGAAACTGCAGGTAGGCCGCAAGCAAACCGCCGCCAACGCCGACAATGCCGCCCAAATAGGGGATGAAGCTGACCAAACCTGCGCCCATGCCGATTAGCAATGCCAAATCTAGCCCGACGAACATCAGGCCAGTGGTGTAAATCGTGCCGAGTGCTGCCATAACCGAAAGCTGGCCGCGCAAAAATGCACCCAATACTTCATCACTTTGCCGTGCCAACTCAGAAATCGCGGGTTCCAAATGCCTGGGCAAAAGCTCGCGAATACGCGCGACCATGCCGTCCCAATCGCGCAAAAAATAAAACAGAAGTACGGGGATAAGCGTTAAATTGACGACCCAGCCAACCAGCGCAAGGCCACTATTTCCCACGGTAGCCAGTACTGTGGTGGCGATACCGCCTGCACTTTGCCAATGCGCGCGCAGTAAGCCCACAATTTTGTCCATATCCAATAAATCGGCGCTAATGCCGAAGCGCTGGTTTAGCCAGGGCAGCAAGCGCAAACGCACGGTATCTAAGTAGCTCGGTAGTTTGTCAATAAGCTTGCTGACCTGCGCTTCGATCATTGGAATCAGTACCAACAAAACCGCGGTCACGGCCAGCAACATCGCTAAAAACACCAAAAGCACGCTAAAAGTGCGGCTGAATCCCCGAGCCTCCAAGCGATCTGTGGCCGGATCCCCGAGATAAGCGAACAGAGCAGCGATGGCAAATGGCGTCAGAATTGGAGCAAGGTGATAAATAAGTACCGAAAATATCACTATTGCCGCAAGCAGCTGCCAGCGCGCGTTGCTCGACATGCCGACCAAGCTATTCGCCATCAGTGGCGGTGACTTTAATGCCAATGCGGCGCTATTTAAGCGCGCAGCGTTGACTTTGGCATGGATCGCTTTTGCCTGTTGCGCCCGAGTAACTTCAGCTTTTGCCTGCGCCAGCTGCCTATTTTTTGCTTTCGCCATCACTTGACAACGTCCAATACGGTTGGAGTTTCACTCAAAACGCGCAAGGTTTTCTCTGCGTCAACCGCTTGCACTAAGCGGGTAACACCACCCTGCACAGTCACGAGAATTCGCAAGGAATCTTGCTGGGCGCCCATTACTGTGACTGATTTGACGCCGCTGAGCCTCGTCAAGTATTGCAGCACCCGCCCATAATCATTGGCAGACCGAACACCGGAAACCTCGGCGGCGATTTCTTCCGGTGGCGCACTACTCAGTATCGCGGCACGGCGTATCAATTGGCTAGCAATGCGATCACTTAAGCCATTCAGTGTATTTGTGCCCAGCGTTTCCGTCGTGCGGCCATCGCTCAGCCAAAGCGTTGAACCGATCCGGCCAAGCACGACATTTTGCGACGCGCTCGCTAAGCTGGCTGCAGTTTGTTCATTTAATTCAGCGCCAGATACGCCACCTGGGAAACGTAAGTTAATACCGCGCCGCGCGGCTTGTTCCTGAAGTGTGCGTGCGCTTTCTACGCTCAGGTCAGAGTCGCCTTCAAATAAAAACACGTTTACGTTAGGCCGATCATTGCCCCAGGCACCGAGGCCAGCGCTTTTCAGCAATTGGCCAAAACTCGGCGGGTAGAACGAACCCCGCAAATACAGCTTAATGGCGGGTTTGCCGTCCTGGCGCACGACTTCTTGGCGATACGCATAGCGCTGCATATATCTCTCTGGGCTAGCCGCGGCGGCAATAATCGTTGGATTGCTTGCGGCGTTGACATCGCCAGACACCTTCACCGCAACATCTAGAAGCGCGCGCCCTAGCCCTGCGACACGGGCGTCTGCGCTTTGATCCGCGACTGGGGTTTCACCCTGATACAAATCCAGTGCAAAAAGTTGCGCGCTGAAAAGCGTCAAAATAAATGCGCAAATGATCCGAACAAATTGCATATTAAATATCACTACAAAGCTTGAGCCGACGCGAGTTTACTGCAGCTAGGCTGCAAAGTTATGGCTAAGTGGGGATTTACGCCACGTTGTTTTGCTTGCGCAAAACATGCAAAACAACGGTGGCTTTGTGTCAAGCGCCGATTGCTGGCGTGTTTTGATTGCTTTGGGCGCATACAGTGAGCCGCAACGCCAATGAAATAGCACCGTCCAGTGCTAGCATCTGCCCGATGCTAAAGATTTATTCCACTCAGCAAGCGCGTGAATTTGACCTCAGGGCCAGCCGTGAATTTGCCATTCCAAGCGCTGAATTAATGGCGCGCGCTGGCCGCGCAGCTGCTGCCTTGGTGCTAAGCCGCTGGCCTTTGGCGCAGCGCATTGTGGTGCTGTGCGGCCCGGGCAATAACGGTGGCGATGGCTATGTTGTTGCCGCGTTAATGCAGGCGGCCGTGCGCGATGTCGCGGTTTTTGGCTTTGGCGAACCGCAGCTTGAGCGAAATCCCGACGCGTACGCCGCACGCCAGGCATTCAAGCAAAAAGGCGTCTTCATCGCCGCAAACGCGCTGGATCAAGCGCTGCGCGACGCTGATTTGGTTGTCGACGCACTTTACGGCATTGGCACCCGGCCATTGACAGGCGAATTGGCGGCAATCGTTGCGCGCTTGAATGCGCTCAATAAGCCGGTATTGGCGCTCGATCTACCTTCTGGTTTAGACAGCGATACCGGTGCGGCTGAGCTTGCCGTGCGCGCATCTGAAACCATTACCTTCATCGTCTACAAGCTTGGGCTATTTACCGGCCAAGCGCGTCAATTTGTCGGCCAACTAAGCTTGGCGTCACTTGATTTAGAGCCAGCGCTTTTTGTCGACAGTGCCCCGCATGCACAAGCACTTGAGTTCAGCAATTTTGCTAAAACGCAGCGCACTCCGGTGGCGCATAAAGGTCAATTTGGCCATGTTTGGGCCGTGGGCGGCGCGCCAGGTTTTGCCGGCGCGGTGCATTTATGCGCACAAGCCGCCTTGCGCGCGGGTGCTGGGCGGGTCAGCGTGGTCACGGATGCGTCCAACGTTCAAGCCTTGGTTACGTCGCGCCCGGAACTGATGGTGCGGGCAGACGCGCAAATCCCCGATTTTGTAGCCGGAATGGTGTTGGCGATAGGTCCAGGCTTGTCCAAATCAAAATGGGCGCGAACGCTTTTTGCGCAGGCGCTAGATTGGCCCGGGCCGCGGGTATTTGATGCCGATGCACTCAATCTATTGGCTGAGCTTGAATTGGATGGCGCAGATGCGATGGATTTAGGTGCGAACACGGTGCTGACGCCGCATCCAGCGGAAGCGGCGCGTTTGCTAAAAACCAACACCGCCGCCATTGAAAGCAACCGACCTGCGGCAGCGCACGCGTTGGCGGCGAAATATGGCTGTGTTGTGTTGCTCAAAGGCGCAGGTACGCTAATCGCTGCCCCTAATTTGACGCTCGGTGTTTGTCTATTTGGCAATGCCGGCATGGCGAGCGGTGGAATGGGTGATGTATTAACCGGCGTAATCGCCGCGCTGCTGGCACAGGGCTTAAGCGCATTTGATGCCGCCGAGCAAGGTGCTTTGCTGCATGCCAAGGCGGGCGATCGTGCCGCTGCGATAGGCATGCGTGGCCTGCTTGCAGGGGATGTCATTAGCGAATTGCGTTCGGTAGTCAATCCTTGAACAGTCACTCAGCACTTAAGTCATCACCAATGACCCGGCATTTGCAGCTCGCTGACGAGGTGGCAACAATTGCATTTGGCTCGGCGCTGGCTTTGGCCTTTATCGAATCGCGTACTCTAGATCCAACAACTGCGCTTTGCCTTTACTTGCGGGGCGATTTGGGTGCCGGAAAATCGACGCTAGCGCGTGCGTTGCTTCGCGGCTTGGGCATCACGGGCAAGATTAAAAGCCCGACCTATGCCTTGATCGAGCCGTATGACAGTGCTTATGGATTGTTGCTACATATGGATTTATATCGCTTAACGGAGCCAGCGGAGCTTGAATACTTGGGCCTTGATTCACTGCTCAGTCAAGCCAAATTGATGCTGTTCGAATGGCCGGAAAAGGCCAGCGCAGTGCTACCAGCGCCAGATCTTGAGATTTCGCTTGGCCATGCCGACGAGGGTAATCACGTCGGCGACGACGTTGCTGAGGGTGGGCGCACGTTAAAAATTGCCGCGCTCAGTGCAACTGGAAACCTTCTGATGCCTAAATTAGTCTTGTTTTTATGAGAATTCGCTTGTCAAATCATATGCTTAGCGCTTAACTTTAAGAACTTTGTTAGGTTTGTATGCTCACATGCGCTTTCTACACGGTTATTTCATAGCGGCTGCTGGCTTATTGCATGCCTCCACGCTTGCCCTTGCGGCAGACGTCAAGGCGGTGCGTCTATGGGCCGCAAACGATCACACTCGCGCGGTTTTGGACGTATCTAGCCACGTTGAATACAAATTATTTATGCTGGAAAACCCGGCGCGTTTGGTTTTGGATATCAAAGACTCCAAAACCGCAAACACTTTGACAGCGCAACCGAGTGGCATGGTGACTGGCTTGCGCAGCGGCGTGCCGAGTAAGGATCAGCTGCGTATAGTGTTTGATTTGAGCAGCTCGGTACGTCCGAAAAGTTTTTTGCTGCCTCCGACTGAGCAATTTGGGCATCGATTGGTGCTGGATTTGTATCCGGATGGCGTAGCAGTCGAACCGGTTTCCGTGGTGAAGCGGGCTGAATCGAACGGTGGCAAAACCGGCCGTAATCTGGTGATTGCCATTGATGCTGGACATGGCGGCGACGACCCTGGCGCGATTGGGCCGACCGGAATATTTGAAAAAGACGTGACGCTGAAAATCGCGCTATCGCTGGCAGAAAAAATCAACGGCGAAGCGGGCATGCAAGCGGTGCTCACACGTGACAGCGATTTCTACATTCCGCTGCAAGAGCGGTTTGAGAAATCACGCACGAGCAAGGCTGACCTATTTATCTCGATCCATGCGGATGCTTTTAATGTATCCACCGTGCGCGGATCCTCGGTTTATGTTTTGTCGCAACGCGGAGCCACCAACGAGGCGGCACGCTACTTGGCGGACCGTGAAAATCGTTCGGATTTGGTGGGTGGCGTTTCCTTAGGTGATAAAGACGCAACTTTGGCGGCCGTGCTGCTCGATTTATCCCAAGGCGCAACCGCTGATGCCAGCGCCAACGTCGCGCAGCAGGTACTAAGCGCATTGACTAGCGTCGGTAAAGCGCACAAGCGCTACGTCGAGCGTGCGAATTTCGTGGTGTTGCGTTCGCCAGATATGCCTTCAATGCTGATTGAGACAGGATTTATATCCAACCCCGAAGAGGAAAAAAACCTCAACAATGCGCAATATCGCGGGCGTTTGGCGGATGCGATTTTAGATGGCGTGCGCAACTATTTTAATGCATCCCCACCCCCAGGCACTTGGATTGCGCAGCATGCAAGCCCGAAACGCCACGTCGTCATGCGCGGTGAAACCTTGAGCGAAATCGCGTCTAGACACAGCGTCAGCATTGCGCGTATTCGCCAAGTCAATGGTTTGCGCAACGATACGGTACGGACTGGGTCGGTATTAAAGATTCCGGGTGCGTGAGTAGACGAAACGCGGCGAACACCTCATTTAGCGCGCGAGCTTTAGGCCCAGATTTTTGCACGTTTTGCCAAAGGGATTTACGGGTAACAGGCGACTACCATCAGGGAAACCCGTTCGTGCTGAGCCTGTCGAAGCATGTAGCTGCAAGCTTCGAGATGTATTGTGTCTTTCTTAGGAACGACGCGGCTCTGCCCTTCGACAAGCTCAGGGCGAACGGCGCTATTTTTCGAAGCGGCCTTAAAATCAGGGCGAATGGCGCTAGTGACCTATGAGCGTTCCCAAACCGATTCTCCACCTCTGCGGCCCAACCGCCTCCGGCAAATCCAGCCTAGCCGAGCAATTGACCGAACAATTTGATGTTGAGTTGATTAGTGTCGATTCGGCGCTGGTCTATCGCGGCATGGATATCGGCAGCGCCAAGCCCGACGCCGAAACTTTGCGGCGCTGTCGCTATCATTTGATTGATTTAATTGAACCGCAAGCAAGCTACAGCGCCGCCAAGTTTGTGCTCGATGCCAACGCCGTAATCGAGCAAATTCAAGCGCGCGGGCGCATCCCTGTCTTAGTCGGTGGCACGATGCTGTATTTTCGCGCGCTAAACCAGGGCTTAAGTGATTTGCCCAGCACCGACCCAGCCTTGCGCGCTGAACTCCTAAATGAGCTGGAAACCCGTGGCTTAAGCGCACTGCATGCAGAACTCGCGCAAGTCGATCCAACGGCGGCGGCGCGAATTCACCCGAATGACCCGCAGCGCACGGTGCGCGCATTGGAAGTGTTTCGGCAAACCGGCGTGCCGCTGAGTGCACAGCAGCAAGCGTGGCGCAGCGTTGCACCGGCTGCGGATAGCGTGCTGCGATTTGCCCTCTATCCAGATCGCGCGTTGTTGCACGAGCGCATTGCGCTGCGCTTTCAGCAAATGCTGGACGATGGCTTTTTAGACGAAGTGCGCACATTGATGGCGCGTCCAGCGTTAACTATTGACCACACATCGATGCGCGCAGTCGGTTATCGGCAGGCGTGGCAGCATTTGTCCGGGGAATTTGACGCCAATGAGCTGCTTTTGCGCGGCGTCGCCGCCACCCGGCAACTCGCTAAGCGTCAAATTACCTGGATTCGGTCCGATCCAGGGCTTGTGCGCTTAGAGGGCAGTCCAGAGGAAAACTATACGTCTGTATGTGCCGCGCTGCGCAATCAACTAGCCGGTAACGCATCCGTAGTCTTAACTGGCGAATCGAACACGATCCGCTCATAAATCGAATCCAAGCTTAAGCGCATTTCCGGGCAGCTCAGCGTAATTTCGGCGTCATCCACCAAGCTTTCGAAGCGCCAAAATGCGCCAGCACGCGTGTAAACGTCGACGCGTCGCTCAATTTGGGACACTAAAAGATAGGTTTCCAGTTCTGGTGCACGTTGGTAGTTGTGCATTTTCTCGCCGCGATCAATGACTTCGGTTGAATCACTCAATACCTCAACGATCAGGCAGGGCTGAGTTTCACAATGCGAATCCGTATTGTTGCCGCATGCGACCATCACATCTGGGTAGTAGTAAAGCTGCTTTG
>JBBQBR010000108.1:0-7352 GCA_038317875.1 Lysobacterales bacterium | reverse complement strand
GCTGGATTGCCCAGCCTTAAGCTTTACTCTGGATCAGCTCTACAGTGGCATGGACGTTCCTGCAATCTTTGAAGCCGTGTCTGCGCCGCCAATAAGTAGCTAGCTAATTCAATGCGCGCCTAGATTCGTCGCGCTTCCAGGACATTCCTTAGCGCGCGCAGTTTGGCGAGCAGGGCGCTAAGTTGACCAAAATCGTCGACTTCTAATGTGTAGTCCATCTCGGCGGTGCCTTCATCTGCAAGCACGCGGGTAGACGAACCCAGAATGCGCACTTTCGCTTCGGCAAATACCGTGCCTACGTCACGCAACAATCCATTACGGTCAAACGCGGTAAGGCGTACCTGTACACAGAAGCGTTCGCCCGGTGCTTGGCCCCATTGCACGTCCAACACGCGTTCAGGTTCAAGGGTTTGCAAATGCTTTAAGTCTCGGCAGTCTTTTCTATGTACGGCAAGTCCACGTCCTCGGGTAACAAAGCCAGCAATTGCATCACCCGGCAAAGGTTTGCAGCAATTTGACATCACCACCAATAAATTGCCCACGCCCTCGATCGTTACCGCATCTTTGCTGAGTTTGGTAGTTGTTTTGCGTAGCGGCTTGATCGTGCCGTGCTTGAGTTTGCTCGTCGTAGTCGAAGCCGGTGTGGCGTCCATATGTGCGACGACTTTTTTTGCCTCAAGCTCATGCACCGCTCGGGAAATTTGCCCCAGGGTTAAATCACCTAGTGCAATTTGAATCAGAAAATCGTCCGGCTTTTTGATGTGAAAATGCGCCGCAAGCGCTTCCAGCGGTAACTCGCTCAAGCCTAAGCGCTTACACTCGCGCTCAAACAAGTCACGTCCGGCGCTGACGTTTTGCGCCATATCGAGCTGATTAAAGTGCGCGCGCACTTTGGCGCGCGCGCGCGCGGTGTTGAGATAACCAGACTGGGTGTCTAACCAGTTGCGATTCGGATGCTCTTCCTTCGCGGTCATGATTTCGACGCGATCACCGGAGTGCGGCTGAAAGCTCAAAGGCACGATCCGGCCGTTTACTTTAGCGCCCCGGCAGCGAAAGCCGACCGAGGTATGCACCATAAAGGCAAAGTCCAAAACCGTGGCGGTGCTGGGTAGCTCGATTACTTTGCCTTTTGGGGTTAGCAAATAGACGTGATCGTCGAGCAACTCGGTTGAAAAGCCCGCAATGAGCGCGCGATCATCAGCACCCGCGTCGTGATCGTCGCGATGTTCGAGTAACTGGCGCATCCAATTGATCTTGCGTTCGAAGTCCGCGTTACTGCCGCTGCCTTCCCCGGACTTACCTTCTTTGTAGCGCCAATGCGCAGCCACGCCCAGTTCGGCGTGCTCGTGCATTTCTTGCGTACGGATTTGAATTTCTACGGACTTTTCTTCAGCGCCAATTACAGCCGTATGCAAGGACCGGTAATTATTGCCTTTAGGATTGGCAATGTAGTCGTCGAACTCTTTTGGAATTGGTTGGAATCGGCTGTGCACAGCGCCCAACGCCGCGTAGCAGCTCGCGATGTCCTTAACGACTACACGCACGGCGCGTACATCATAGAGCTCAGAAAACTCTAAGCCCTTCTTTTGCATCTTTTTATAAATACTAAAAATATGTTTCGGCCTGCCAGCAACGTCGCCTTCAATACCCGCCGCAGCGAGGGTGGCTTTCAACGCTCCGATAAACTCATCAATATAGCTTTCGCGCGTACCGCGACGCTCATCCAGCAACCCGGCAATGCGTTTGTATATCTCCGGTTGCAGATAGCGAAACGCTAGATCTTCCAACTCCCACTTAATCTGCCAAATACCTAAGCGATTAGCTAAAGGCGCGTGGATGTCGCGCGTCACTTTAGCAGCGGCACGTTTACTGCTTTCATCAGCATGCGATAAATTTTTCAGCAACACCAATTGCTCGGCCAGCAAAATCAAAACTACGCGCACGTCTTTGATTAATACCAGTAACAGCCGCCGTACACCCTCTGCATCCGAATCGGGGTTGAGTTCCTGATAAACCGGCCATACCTTGCGCGCCTCGGCATGCCCATGCAGTAGCTCCAAAACCGACGCATTGGCGACTGATAAAAGTTCCGGACTTAAGACTAGATTTTTTTCAAACGCGGGCCAAAGTAACGCTGCCATGCGGGTGTCAATGTCACTGCGTAAGGTTGCTAAAATTTCCACGGCCGCGATTTGACTTTCAGCGCGCTCAGGGCGTGCATTCAGCGCCTCGCAAAGTGCGTGATGTGCCTCAGCTGCGAAGCCCAGAGTGGGCGCGTTTAACTTGAGCCAAAGCTCGACATTGATTGTTTCAGAAGATTTCATCTACGCACATTCGAGGAACTAGCTTCTGTAGCTTCGTTATGTGATTGCAAAACTCGCATCTAACGCTGCTGCTTTAGTAGCGCAATAATTTCATCCATGCGCCGTTCTATACCGCTTAAATCCATTTGCTCGGCTTGGGGACGTGTTAACGCCTCTGAGGTGGATCCCGGTTGCACCCGATGCTTGAGCGCGTCGCGTGCATCTAAAATCTTATTGCGAAAATTCGCGGCATCGATAATGCCGGTTAGATGCATATCATTCGCTTGACCAGCGCCACTGCCTGCAGTCTCAAATTTGAGTGTGCTCAAATTAAAATGCCGCAAAATTGGCCCTTCAATAAAAGTAACGTCCTGGATATTTTCTAACGGAATCGTTTTTTCCACCGTCACGAAAATGCCCTTGCGATAGCGAAGCTTTTTATCGTCTAAATGGCAATCCAGTTTTTCGAAGTAGTGACGCGCCCACCATTGCCCAACGCCTAAAAACCAAATGAGCGCGAATGGGATTCCGATTACGGTAATCGCCATTGCAAAACCTATTTGCAATACTAAATAAGGCCGGATCAGCGGATTAAATTGCGCTCTGGTGACATCTGCTATTGCTTTAAGTGCTGCGGCTGAAATGGTCATCGAAATCCTAACTGTGTTGCGTTTTTACGGCCGCATCGGGCGATCACGTTCACGATCGACAACACAGAAAAAACCAAAAGGCTCCGGTGTTTCATTGCGCAACTGATGTACTTCTAGCGGTGAAATGTAGGCAATATCAAACAGTTTAAGTTCTGTGCGCGCTTGGTCGGTGATCAAAATGCCGCTACCGCGCGCAGTGATAACAACGTGGGTGTGTAAATGCTTTTCCAAGCTGGTAAAACCACCCGGCGATATTTCAAAATAGCGCAAATCAAAATCCGATTGCTCACCATTTTTCCCAACCAACTCCACCCGGCGCACGCCATCAAAACCGAGATCAGTCTGCGCTTTGTAGATGCGATCGCTACGGTCTTGCCAATGAAAACCAGCGCTGAATTTCAGTAAGCGGCGCATGCCTTCGCTGTGTTCTAGCGAGAAATCTGCAGGAAATTCGCAGCTAGAAACCAGTTCTGAATCTGCAGCGCGGCGTTCTTCCGCAAAGTATTCACTGATTTTCGCTTGAAACACGTGCGTGTTTTCTACCAAATCGGGTGAATGGGCCAACAGCGAACCGCCAATCAGAAACACTGCATCTTGACCATAGTCGGCGGCAAGCTGCGGGATCGAATCAAACCTCATACCGCCCGATGGACCGGGCATTGTCGCGTTGAATTGGCCTAATGGGCCGGTCAGTGCCGCTTTGAGCTCAGCGCACTGCTGTGCAGAGTAATTAAAACGCCCGCCAGGTGCCGGGAATACTGAAATATCCGCGCCCGCGAGGCGAAATAGCGTGCCCAAAAGCACGCTCTGTTCAATACCGTGCGCGTTACCTGCGGTAAAAGCACCCGTCAACGCTGGATGTGCCATTAATACCAAGCCGTGGCGTGCGGTTAGCTCGCGGGCGCGGTCTAAACCCAACACCATCGGGCAGGCCAACACACCTTTTAGGCCCAAGCGATAGACAAATTCTAGGTAGCGATCCATATCTTGCGATGCGGCGGCCAAATGCGGGAAGTACAGACATTGTTTGCCGATTCTGTCATTCGCGCGCGCGACTGCTTTTGCGGTTGCGTCCACGCGCAGCTTGAATGCCTCAAAATCCGGCGCGACCAAATTTTGATCATCCTTGACGATATCGCCGCCGCCGAGCGCAAATTCATAGGCCATGCGGCTGAGTGCTTCAACGGGAATCCCGCGCGGTTTGACCGCAGTTGCTAAAAGCGGGCGGCCATAAACGCCGCATAGGCGGCGCAGACCAGCAACGCCGTGTTTGGGGCCGGAAAATTGCGCCAACAATTGCTCAGGTAGGCGCGCATCCATAAGCCGGATGCCTTCAAGCATCGAAACGTTGCCATAAAGCAAATTCAGCAGCTGGCCGAGCTGGTTAGAGGCAAGCTCAGCGCTGTAGCTGATTTGCGCCTCAAAAACATTTTCACCGGTTTGACGTAATTCTTCGACGCGCCCGACCGTTGATTCCATCAATTCGGCGGCATTGGGCATGCTGGCGATTAATGCTTCCGGTAATTCCACGGTTTGTTCGTAAGCAATAAAGCGTGTAAGTGATTCTGCCAAGTGCGGCGCGCAGCTCAGTCTATAGCTGGCGTGAATGCGATCACTGAATAACGGCAATGAACCAGGGTTTTTAACGGACAGGGGGTTTTCGATGGGTGGCATGAAAAAGGCAAGTAACGCGGCAAAAACTTATCGTGCAATGCGATTGATCGCAACGTTTGAAGTTTTGCGCAACTTGATGACTCCTAAAAAAAGCGACACCAAGTTTACCAGCCCACCGTGGAAACATCGTCGAAACACGGGTTGAGCGCGCGCGCTGCCCGCATTTTGCCTCACGCTCGCCCAGGCCACATGCCGACGCTGACTCTGTCATTATTTCCTAAGTCTTTGATTAAATTTATATTTATGTAGCCAGCTTGGACTAGATGGGCATTCACGTCAGAACCTTGCAAATGTCCGTGCTCCAGCATCAGCCAGCCACCGCGACGCAAAAAGAGAGCGGAATTGTTAATAATATGCACTAAATCGGCTAGCCCATGCGAATCTGCGGCTAATGCGCCGTTAGGCTCGAAGCGCAAGTCGCCTTGAGTTAGATGTGGATCGTTATGTGCGACATAGGGTGGATTCGCCACAATCAGTTGAAAAGTGCCAGCGACCGGCGTAAACCAATTTCCGGCGAGAAATTTCACGTCTATCTTTAACGCTTGGGCATTTTGACGCGCGATTGACAATGCTGCGTCGGAGCGATCCACCGCCGTCATTTGCCAATGTGGCCGTTCGGACTTAAGCGCTAATGCAATTGCGCCGCTGCCGGTGCCTAGATCTAAGGCGTGCACCGCTTCGGTAGGATTGAACGCGGCCAGAGCGCAGTCGACTAGAGTCTCGGTATCACTTCGCGGGATCAACACCGCTGGGCCAACCGTTAATTTCAAGCCGTAAAATTCTTGTATGCCACACAAATAAGCGACCGGCACGCCGCGCGCGCGCTCGGCAAAATCCGACTGCATTTCGCTGGCAAGTGCGGCGGTAACAGCGCGTTCGGGGAAGGCAATTAAAGTTGAACGAGCGATGCCCAGCCGATGGCAAATCAGGATCGCGGCATCTGCAGCGTCAAGTTTCAGTCCGCGCGCTTGCGCCAATAAATCGTTATAGGTGGTTTTCACTTCAGTGGTTAAAGGTTTAGATGACATTCCGGGCAGTGTCGTAATTGAATCTTGAGCTTAACGTGATGGCGAAAATGCAGGTGTAAGAGTTTCAGCCATAGAGAAGTCCACGCCAACTTTGTTAATCTAGCAAAATGCGCTTACCCATTACTGCCACTTTACCCGACGATGCCGACTCCATATCGGGCGTTCTTGACCACGGCTTTGAGCTGTATGCGCGTTCGTTTTGGCGCACCAGCGGTTTTATTGTGCTTTCGAGCTTGCCGAATGCCGCTTTAGGTCTAGTTATTGGTGAGCTGCAAGGTAGTTTTGCGTCAATGGCTGCGGGTGGGGCATTTGGCACGATGGCCGCGAAGTTTGGCTGGCTGATACCTGTCTATGTCCTCAACCTGTGGTTTACGTTATCGATGTATAACGCCGCTTACTATCGCACTGGTTTGATTGCGCGTGGGCGCGATGAGCGCTTTTGGGCGTGCGTAAAGTATGGTTTTCGCATCGGCCACAGGGCGCTAGGTTTAGCACTGCTCAGTATGATATTGGTCTTTGTCGCAATCATGATCTCCGCCATTTGGGTTGGGGTAGCAGCGGTATCCATCGGTACGATTGCAGTTTCCGCAGGTGAATTCGGCCCGTTTATTGGCGTTTTAGCAACGGTATTGGTTTTGTTGCCGCCCGCAATCATTATTTCGGTGGTTATGGTGCCGATCATGTTGGCACCATGTGCATTAGCGCTGCGCCGCGAAAGCGCGTTTGCTGCGCTTGGTACTGGTTTTCGGTTAATGGGGCGGCATTTTTGGCGCAACGTTATTGTGATGACCGTGCCCGGCGTGCTGTATTCCATTGCCTATAGCGGGGCGCTGGGAATATTGGGCGTAACGGTACTTAAAGGTGCCGTCATTGCCAGTAGCAGCGCTTTTAACGCGTTGACACAAATTTTGGTGGTGCCGCTGATTGCATTGTTGATGCCGCTATTTATCGCCAGCGTAATCGCGCTTTTTGCAGATTTATTGGTGCGCCGCGATGGAGCCGATTTGAGGCGCCAGCTTGATGCGCTGTAAACGTATGTCTTTAACACTGCGCTTATTGGCCGCATTGTTGAGTGTGTTTGCGTGCAGCGGGCTTCACGCAGCCTGTCCAGACGCGAACGCCACGATTGCAGACGCGTGCCCGGAACTCTATGCCGAATTGGACCGTGTTGGCTTAGTTGACGCGCTTGATTTGGCCTCGACAACGGCTAGTGACGCGCAAACGGTGCATCAGCTTGAGCAGTATTTGGCAGCAGCACGCCAGCCAGGGGTGCAGCAGCCTAGCCTTGATGAGAAAATGCTGGATAAGCTGATTTTAGATAATTACCGCGCGGCAAAACGCAAGGAGCTCAGTTTCATGGAGCGCTTGAGCGCCTGGTGGGACTCGCTTTGGGATAAAGGTGATCAAGGCGGTCAGAACGTTGATTTTTGGAAAAAATTTATCCCGACCGAAACCTTCGCGCGCGCACTTTTTTATGTGCTAACGGGGCTCTTGGGTGCGCTGCTGTTGGTGTATGGCTGGCGCGAATTACAGCCGTTCTTAGCGGCGCGCCGCAGTGCGGAGGCAAAAACAAAAGCTAAATCGCAAAAAATGGCTGAAACATGGCCGCCAAAGCTTGCGCAATTGCCGGCGAATTTGGCGCTTGCTAAGGCATACGCCGCTTTGGTGCGTTTACTGACCGAACGGCAAAAATTGCC
>JBBQBR010000107.1:0-7363 GCA_038317875.1 Lysobacterales bacterium | reverse complement strand
ATCGGCGCTTTGGCCGTGCGCGCATGCCTGGATATTTGAGTGCTGGCCCGGCGGGCTTATTGCGCGAACGCTTAGGCGCAGTTCGCTTTGATTTTCTGCTGACGCCAGATGCGGATGGTTTTCGCTGGCACGTCAAACACGTTGCGGTATTCGGCCTGCCATTGCCCGCCAAATGGTTTAGCGCGGTACACGCGTATAGCTACTGTGAAGCGGGTAGCTATCGCTTTTTGGTGCACGCACAAATCCCGCTCGCTGGGCTATTGGTGCGTTACGAAGGTAGCCTCGAACCAATACGCTGATTAGTCCGTCAACGCGCGCAATTCTTCCGCTATGGCCTCAACATCGGCAGACTCGTCGTTACTGAGCACCACTACATCCACGCCGGTGGCCGCATCGCGCAGCACATAGGTCGATGTTCCCATCCACGAGCCCGAATGCGACACACGCCCGTCGTCTTGGATAACCCAGCCAAAGCCATAGCCGGTGCCGTCATCGTCAATCGGCTCGCCGGAATCTAATCTGCCGTTGCTCCAAGCAACCCGCTTTTGCGCCACATTCAGTATGCGATTGCCATCTAATGCCCGCATCCACGCGATCATGTCAGTCAGACTTGCAAAAATATTGCCATCACCGGTCACGGAACTGGGTGAACTAGAGGCGGTGAATTCACCGTCGTCATTGCTTTCATAGCCTTTTACTTGACCTGGAAAGCGTTGACCCAATCGATCCATAACCCCAGCCGCACGCATTCCAGCCGGGGCGAACAGGCGTTGACGTGCAAATTGTGCAAAGCGCTGCCCTGATACCCGTTCAACAATCAATGCCAGCAGCACATAAGCTGAATTGTTGTAGCGATAAAGTTCGCCCGGCGCTTCATGCGCGTCTTGTTGATTTAGCCACTGGAGATGGCTTTCCGTAGTCAGCCGAGCAAAGGCGCGATCACTGCCATCCCAATCATCGGAGGTGTAGTCCGCTAAGCCGGAGACGTGATACAGCAAATCTGCGATACGGATTTCGCGCCCTTGCTGTGGATCAACAAAATCGGGCAGATATTGGCTAACGGGCCGCCGCACATTTAATCGACCATCCTTAACCAAGGTCTGCACCGCTGCCGCTGTGAAATGTTTAGACACCGACGCTAAGTCAAATATCGAATTGGAATTAATCGGAATCTCCGCTTCAACATCAGCATAGCCAATGGCAGTTTCCAGCAAAATTTCGCCATTTTGCAGCACCACAACACTGGCGCCAGGGCCATCATTAGAAAAGTGTGCGGCCAAAATTTCGTCTGCCGCGTCGTTATAGTCTTGTGCAAATGCAGGTACGGCGATGAAAGCGACTGCGAAAACCGCGGTTCGAAAGAAATTGAGCTGCACAGCGTCACCTTGTTTGGTTGATATATGGTTGAAAGAGTAACGCAAACCCCGAAGCTGTAGGCGTGGGCCTACAAACAAAATAGCCTTGCGCCGATATTGTAGGGCTCGCTTTTGACCCAAACTGCAAACTCGTAAGCCACCAGTGAGATCGTGATGAGCACTACTGCACAACTTAATCTAGTAAGCCCACAGGCGCAAAGATTGAACACGTCGTTACATCTGAACGCTGCAAGCCTAAAGCAAAACCAGATACTGGCGGCGCTTTCAGAGGAACAATTAATACACTGGCAAAGCAATCTTGAGCCGGTCGATCTGGCACGCGGGCAAGTTTTGTATGAGTGCGCAGGCGCGGTTAAACACATTTACTTCCCGACAACGTCGATTGTGTCGTTAATGTGTAATACCGCCGCGGGTGGATCGTGCGAGATTGCCATAGTCGGAAATGACGGTGCTGTCGGGATCTCGATTTTTATGGGCGAGGATACTGTCGCGCATTCTGCGGTCGCGCAGAGCGAGGGCCGAGGCTTTCGCATGAAAGCGAACTTGATGAAATCAGTTTTTGATCAATCCAAAGATGTGCAGCTTTTAATGTTGCGCTACACGCAGTCACTTATTACCCAACTGTCGCAAACTGCCGTCAGTAATAGACACTTTACGATTGAGCAACAGATATCGCGTCGCCTGCTCATGGGACAGGATCGTTTAGCAACGGATGAATTAAAGTTGACACAAGAAATGCTTGGCAATTTGCTTGGCGTACGGCGCGAAACCGTGACGGAAGCTGCGCGGAAATTGCAGGAGGCAGGTCTAATTAACTACACGCGCGGGCGTATCGTGATTAAAGATCGCGACGGCCTAGAAAGTCGTTGTCGTGGCTTTTATACTGCAATGGGACGAAAACACCGCGCGTCAGTTTCGTCACAATGTTTTTCTTCCATATCCAGTTAAAGATTATAAAAAAAGCGCGGGGTTATGTAGCAATTTCTGTTGCTATGCGTTTGCAGTGATGTGGCCCAAATGAGTAAAATTTATATGAAAACATTTGTTGTTGAAGATAGCGAAGTAATCTTAAAAAACTTGGTGTCAACGTTGGAAGAATTGACACCAGTCAAAGTCGTCGGCAGCGCGCCAGACGCTGCAAGTGCTATTGATTGGTTAGCGCAACCGACGAATATGTTTGACATACTAATCATTGATATTTTCTTAAAATCCAGCTCCGGTCTTACCGTATTAAGTTCAATTATGGAGCTTTCAATACAAGCGAAACGGGTTGTGCTAACCAATTACGCGACACGTGAAATGCGCGCACGCTGCGCTGCGTTGGGTGCACATCGTGTATTTGATAAATCAAGTGAAATCGACGAGCTAGTAGAATACTGCGTGCAGCTTCAGCAGGAAAAATCCTTATCCGCTGAAGATACCAGGCACTGAGTTGAGCTAAATGAAGGCGCTATTAGATATGCTTTAATTAATGCGGCGAATTTCAGGTTATTAGACCATTCTTCAAGGCGTAGTAAGTTAGATCACTGTTGGACTCTAAGCACATTTTTTCCATGATGCGTGCCCGGTAAGTTGAAATAGTCTTGGCGCTTAAACAGATACTCTGCGCGATTTGAGCAACTCCCTGCCCTTTTGCCAAGTGCAAAAACACCTGAAATTCGCGTTCGGACAATTGTTCATGGCCAAGCGTATTGTTGCCCGCAAGCAAGCCCTCTGCCAGCTCCTGTGCAACCGCGCGCGATATATAACGCCGCCCGCTGGCAACAATGCGAATGGCTTCGGCGAAATCAGCAGGATCGCAATCCTTTGCCAAATAGCCAGCAGCGCCCTGGCGAATCACGGTTGTCGCATAATGCTGCTCGGCATATCCACTCACCATCAACACGGCAAGGGCGGGCGCACGCGCTTTAATGGCGGCCAAGGTGTCGATGCCATTTTGATCTGGCAAAGCAATGTCTAACAAAATCACGTCAACAATTTCCTGCCGCGCAATTTCTAGCGCTTCTCGGCCCGTTCCCGCCAGTGCTACGACATCGATATCTAATTCATCGGAAAGCAGATGCTTCAAACCGGCGCGCACGACCACATGGTCGTCAACAATTGCTACCCTAATCATCTATGTCCCGCAAAAAAGCTCTATATGACTGAAGCTTACTTTGAAAGCATTTGTAGTGGGTGCACGTGTTGAGGCAATCATGGTCGTGGGCGTCGCGTGAAACCTAGGCGTCGCGTGAAACCTGGGCGTCGCGTGAAACCTGGGCATTGATCGTTACAGCATTTGTGGCCATTTTGATTGTCACCGTTAATGAGTGGTCGTTTCAGCGTTCGGCAAAATCGCGCGTAATTTTGATGCAAAACACCGCTACGCGTGAACAAATTAACACCATACAGCAGCGTTTGACGGATGCCGGATTCGCCCAGCGGGGCTACCTTTTGAGCGGAAACACGGATTTTCTCACGCGTTATAAGGAAGCTGGGCGCGATATCGATGCGCCACTCGTTTTTTTAAGCGCTCAGTATCAAGCCGAGCCGGTACAGCGGCAGATTATTACGAAAATCGCGCAGTTAAGTTTGGATATGCGCAGTGATTTAGAAATTTTGCTGCGGTTGCGCGAACAGGCTACGCGCGACGTCGGGCTTGAAAATATGTTGCTAATTCGTGGCAAAGTCGCCATGGATGCGATTCGTTTAAACGTAAAACGCTTACATGAAAGCGAGATGCGCGATCTGATGAAAGAACGCATTCGTATGCAAAAGACGATGGATTTAACGCGTCTAGGGAAATTCAAGCACTTGAATTTGAGGAGCGCACGGGCTTGGCGCTCAACCTAGCGATGGAACTTGAGCACGTGCCTTTAGCTAACAACGTTAAGCTGACTGTTTACCGCCTCGTTCAAGAGTCGCTGACCAATATCGCAAAGTACGCCGGCGCTCGCCAGGTCTAAATCAAGTTGCGCGTAGAGAGTGCCAACGTTGTCGTAACCATCATCGACAACGGCCGCGGCTTCAATCCAGCGGCCGTGCCAAAAAATTCCCATGGTTTGACCGGAATGCGCTACCGCGTTGAATCACATGGTGGAAAAATCCGCCTAAAATCAAGCATCGGGAATGGCACGCAAATTGAGGCATGGCCGCCGATAGAAGTTGTGACGGCTTAGGCCAAGCTATAATCCAAATAGCTCGCTTTTCTGTTGCCGTCGTTGTTAGGCATTTTATAATGCCTCGCACAGCTGTTTAGCTGTATCAGCTCAGCGGTGTGGCTCTTGCAAGTCGGTTGGCGTTACTCTCTCCGGCCAAAAAACTGTAGTCGAACGAAACCCAGCGTTACCGCGTGACTGAATGAATTTATGACGAACCCATGGAACAATATCGATCTTATGCAGGCGTTTGCGGTGTGCAATCGTCTACTCGATCAGTTTTTTGAGCGCCGCTTTCCGCAGCGCAATGGACAGTGCGCTGCCGAAGTGGCACGCGTTCAAGAACGGCAGCTTGAGCGGCTAGCGGTAGCTTCTGGGCGCGCAACTTTGTCAGCCAGCATGGTTTGCAAAGATGCCGAGGACGCACGCTTTCGGCCAGCATCCCGCGCGGACAGACGCCCCGAACTGCGGCCAAGATTCCGCGTGGTTGTCGGTATGGATATCGATGGTTTGATTAATTTGTCGCATACCTGCACCTGCGGCCAGCTGGAACTGTGTGGTCATGCGCTGAGTGCGCTGCAGAACTTAATCGATTTAACCGTGTCGACAATGGCGGCATCACATCACGGCAACGGCCACAGAGAATTTGAGCGCAGCTTTGCGACGACCCTAGTTAAGCGCACCGCGTTTCCGATGTTGGACCGGCTGAACGATGCGCTAGAAAAATTGCTGCGTGCCAGGAAGCCACGCAGCACCACCAAAAGATCGCTGCCACAGCCATCGGTGGAGAGCACAATGGATGCCGACGCAGCGGCGGCGCATCAGCAAACGATGTTGGATTTGGCCAATACCCAAGAACTAAACATGTGGCTACAGCGCACAAACGTGTTGATCCGAACCGCGACCAGCTCGGCAAGCCAGGAACTTGAGTTCGGAGTGGTTTTTGATTTTAGTCGCGGTAATTTAAAGCTGCGGCCCGTGTATTTGAGCGGCCCCGATACACTCATTAGCGCAGCATTCGCCGATCCAATGCCCAAGCCTGATCTCAACGGCCTAAGCAAGCGCAATACTTTGGCTGCAACCGGCCCGTTACGACAGTTTATGCAAGATTTGCTGCTGCGCGACAGCGGCGAGCACGTGCAAGATTGGTATGCGTTTCGCGGCGCTGACGCCAGCCAAATGCTGGACGATATGCTGGCGTATCCGAGTTATTTCAAACAAGTTTCCACCGCCACCCGCTATAGCCGCGCCAATAGCCTTCAGTGCGCGCTGCAGTGGCGCTTAAATGATGAAGGCATGCATCAACTTGCACTTAAAATTGCTAGTGATGATGGCGAGCCGCTTTCGGACTTGCCATCTTCGGACTTGCAGCCTTTAGTTTTCGATCAACTTTGGTATCTTGATAACGCCAAACGCCAGATAGGTCGACTCGAGGGCGTGCCCGCCGCCGATTATTTAGACAGCCAAATGCTACCGCCCGTGCGCCCGAAAAACTTGCCCTGGTTGGCGGAGCAGTTGATTACCGAAAACAAGTCGTACCTACCGCATCCGCTGACGCTTAGCACCGTGCGCAGTGCAGGTAAGCTGCAGGCAAATATATTGCTGCTGAAAGGCGTTTCTTCGCAAATCAACGACTCCAGCCCGAACAATACGGCGGCCGAATTAACGTTCGAATATGCGCCAATTGATGCTGGTGCAAGCAACGCACCGCAAGTCGATACGCGTGCTGGCGGTAAAATATTCATCGCCCCAGACAATGGAGCAAGTACGATTTCCCGGCGGGATGGTGATGTGTTTCAAGTGCTTGAGCGCGACAAACATGCCGAACAGCAAGCCATTACCGCACTTCAGGTACTCGGTCTTGCGCGGCTATCAGCATTGACTACATCCCCGCCGGTGCCGACAAAATTCGCAAAGTGTTGGATTGCGCCAAGCGAAGTACCGGCTGCGCGGTATTCCTATAAGGCCACGGCGTGGCACGCGCTGCTTGCGCCGCTCAAAGCCGCCGGTTTTGAGGTGCGCTATGACCCAAGCTTTGGCATGGAATTTGTGACCGCAGCAAACTGGTACGCCGATTTGAACGAGGCCGGTGGGCATTGGTTTGAGCTGGAATTAGGCGTGGAACTAGAGGGGGTGCGCACCTCAATGCTGCCGATTTTGCTGAAAGCGTTTCGAGAGCACAATATGTCCCTGCAAGCAAGCCCGCAAGAAGCTGCGAATGCCAGCATGCTGGTACCGCTCGACGGTAAACGCCACCTCTCGATTTTGTTGAGCCAACTGCGCGGCTACATTGCGCCCATAATCGAGTGGGTCGAAAAGCTCGAAAATGGCAGAGTAAGATTGCCGGCTCTACGTGCGCCGATCGCACAAGAACTAATGGATGCAAGCGTTACCGTACGCAGCGCCGAGTCGCTGGGGCGTTTGAGCGCGGCATTGGCAAACGCAAAGGATCCGAACCGTGTGCGCACAGCGGTGCCGACCGGTTTAAAAGCGACGCTGCGCAGCTATCAGCTCGACGGACTTGATTGGCTCGATTTCTTAGGCGCAAATGGCCTAGGCGGGCTCCTTGCGGACGATATGGGCTTAGGTAAAACCGTACAGGTGCTGGCACATTTGCTCAGCGAACGCACAAAAAATCGCCTACCGCACCCCGCGCTGGTGGTTATGCCCACCAGTTTGGTACCCAATTGGCAGGCAGAGGCCGCGAAATTTGCACCCGAACTGCGCGTGTTGGTGCTACACGGCAGCGATCGCGCAGATCGACTGGAGTTAGTGGCAAGCTCGGATCTGGTGCTGACAACCTATCCGCTGTTGGCGCGCGACCAAGTTCAGCTGGCGAAAAAGCAATTT
>JBBQBR010000106.1:0-7383 GCA_038317875.1 Lysobacterales bacterium | reverse complement strand
TCCAGCGCATGTGGGCCGATTTGGATGCGGATTAGCCGTAGCGTTGGAAACCCTACCGCTGCGGTCATGCGGCGCACTTGGCGATTGCGGCCTTCGGTTAGTGTCAGCTCTAGCCAGCTTGTCGGGATTACTAGGCGCTTGCGTATCGGTGGGTCGCGTGGCCAAAGCCAGGTGGGTTCGGCGCTTATTCTAGCGTGTGCAGGTAGTGTGATTCCGTCGTTTAGCAGCACGCCTTGGCGAAGCTGAGTAAGTGCCGCACGACTGATCAGCCCTTCAACTTGCGCCAAGTAGGTTTTAGGCCACTTGTATTTCGGCTGAGCGATTTTGGTGGCCAGCGCGGGTTCGTCGGTCAGTAGCAACAGTCCTTCGCTATCGTGATCTAAGCGGCCGGCGGCGTAGATGCCTTTTTGTTGGATATACCCGGCCAATCCTGGGTGCCCACCTTCCGAGCTAAACTGGCTCAGCATGCCATAGGGTTTATTGAAGCAAATCAGCATTGTTGCGTCGTTTTGAATTCAGCTCAGTCGTCCGTGGCGCTTTCAGATTTACCCAGCGCCTGCTCAACTAGTACCGCACCCATATTGGAGCCGCCGCGCGGGGTAAAAATTTTCTTGGCGGCTTTGACTTCTGCCTCAAATACCGTGTATTGCTGCAGTAACGCGGCTTTGCGTTCCGGGCCTAACGTTTGCCAATGGCAATCATCTTCTGCCCCAGCCAGCGCATAAATCAGGCTCAGGCTGGCTTTGAAGCCAGCGCGACGCACTTTTAAGAACGCCGCAAACGCGCCAAGTGCGCGAACATCATCAGTACCTTTGATGCCAACTTGCCGTAGCCAAGCGGCTGACTTTGGCCCGACGTTGCGAATCTTTTCCGCGGCTGGTTTTGCGGGTTTGTTGGACTTACCGATAGCGCGGGTCATAGCAGGCAACTCTCATGGCGGAAAATTCAAACGTCGTAATCGTCCATGCTAACCCAAAGTGGGACCGTTGAATTGAATTGAAACTTAGCATCTAGCTGAGCGATTCAAAATTCGCACGCCAGCGCACCGATAAAACACCAACGCGTGGATATCTGGTTTGTAGCCTCCAGCTACAAACTGATACGTTAGCGACCCCGCCGCGATGTTGTCGTGTGCGGTAATTCCCTAAGCGTAGAAAATCATGAGCGATCGCCCAAACCCATTAGCTTCAAACGGCCCGGCAACATCAAGCCCTATTGCCGCCAATTTCGCCGCGACGGATCTCGCGAATGATTATTCACCGTCGTCGTGGAAGCAAAAACCCGCCGTACAACAACCGAGCTACTTGGACGAAGCGGCGCTCAACGACGCGCTAGCAAACCTGGCGCAGCTGCCGCCGCTTGTCAGTAGCTTTGAGATATTGGCGCTGAAGCAAGAAATTGCCGATGCCCAAACGGGAAAAAAATTCCTTCTGCAGGGCGGTGATTGCGCCGAGAATTTTGCCGATTGTTCCTCGCCTACGATTGCGAACCGCCTAAAAGTGCTGTTGCAAATGAGCGTGGTGCTGATTCATGGTTTAAAAATGCCGGTGGTGCGCGTCGGCCGCTTTGCCGGTCAGTATGCGAAACCGCGTTCAGCAGACACCGAAACCCGTGATGGCGTGACTTTGCCGTGCTATCGCGGCGATATTGTCAACGGTGTCGATTTTAACGCCGCTTCGCGCACGGCTGACCCGGCACGCTTGATCGAGGCGCACATGCGCTCGGCGTTGACGATGAATTTTGTGCGTTCATTAATTGACGGCGGCTTTGCTGATTTGCACCACCCGGAATATTGGGAACTGGGCTGGATTGCGCATTCGCCACTAGAAGAGCAATACAAAAAAATTATTGCTTCAATCGGTGAGGCGGTGCGTTTTATGGAATCCATTGGTGGCGCGAAATTCGGCGATTTACGCCGTGCGGAGTTCTACACCAGCCACGAAGCCTTGTTGCTGCACTACGAACAAAGCCTAACCCGCAAAGTGCCGCGCCATCACGGCTGGTTTAATTTGTCCACGCACTTCCCGTGGATCGGTGTCCGTACCGCCGCTAGCGATGGCGCACATGTCGAATATTTCCGGGGGCTGCGCAATCCAATTGCGGTAAAAGTAGGCCCGAGCACCACGCCGGATGATTTGCTGCGCTTGATTGATTTGCTCAATCCTGCCAATGAACCCGGGCGCTTGACCCTGATTCACCGCATGGGCGCGGATAAAATCGGTGCGGTATTGCCAAAATTGGTGCAGTCGGTGAATCGCGCAGGCCGCGTGGTGCTTTGGACCTGCGATGCCATGCATGGCAATACCGAAAGCACGTCAAACGGCTTCAAAACCCGCAAATTTGAAAACATCCGCAACGAGCTGGAATCCGCGTTTGATATCCATTCGGCGAACAGTTCGCGCCTAGGCGGCGTGCACTTGGAGCTAACCGGCGAAAACGTCACCGAATGCATGGGCGGCGCGCGCGATTTGACGGAAGCCGATTTGGAACGCGCCTATAAATCAACCGTTGATCCGCGCTTAAACTATGAGCAGGCGCTGGAGATCGCGATGATGATTGTGCACAAGCGTAATTCTCAGGATTAGCTTTGTTCCTCGCAAATAGGGGGGCTTGCAATGAATATTGAACTGCTGGCAGTGACTGAAGATTCGCGCATTGCCGAGTTTGTGCGGCTACTCGAACCCGAATTGAGCGAAGCTTTAATTTCTGCCCGCTTGGCGGAAATGATGGGCCAAGGCTATGGCTGTGCCGGTGTATTTGAAGCAGGCGTTTTGCTCGGCATCGCTGGTTTCTCCACGCGCACGCATTGTTTTTCCGGACGTGTGATGTACGTCGAAAATGTCGTGTTTTTGCCAGAAGCGCGCAGTCAGGGTGCCGGTGTAGCGCTGATGCTTTGGCTGGAAAATTTAGCACGCGAACTGGGCTGCGAAATGCTGACCCTAGATACCTATTTCCGCAACGAACGCGCCCGCGCCTTCTATGCACGTATCGGTTACGACCCGCGTGGCGTGCATTTTGTTAAAGAGTTGGGTTGACGAGTGATAGCACGAAGCTGATAACAGGGTTTTTTCAGCCCTAACGGGGCGCAAGGCGATAAGGGCAACGCCCTGGGTTAAAGTGTCTTTAAATTTGAAGCCCTGTAGGGGCGAAATTAAGCTATATCCAGCCGGAATTTCGCCCTTTCAGGGCTTAAAAATCGTGCTCGTGGCACGACCCAGCGCGTTGCCGGGCTGCCGTATTTCGCCCCGTTGGGGCTGAATTTCAAGTCAATCCGCAAATTGTCTATTCCTCGCCGCCGGGCTGGGTGCGCTCAGTGCGCATTTCGCGCTGCCAGGTGGCGGCATCATCAATGTGTGCAAATGCACCCGCTTGCGCGACCGCAGCCAGTGCATTGCGTAACGTGGCTTGGCGCTCCGAACGGCTTGCCATTGCTGGGACATTGGGCGGTTCGTCGTCAAGCAACAGAATGATGCGGGCTTCACGTCCGTAGAGCGCCTTGAAGTTGGCTGGCAGCGTAATACCGCCGTGCTCGGAAATCCTGGTCGCCAATTCAATAGCGTGCATGGGAAATCTCCTGATGCGGTTCGGTGCAGTGATATTAGTGGGTCGATGCAAATTGTTTTGAATAAAAACGGCGCATTAGAGATTTTGCCCGTTTTCGCCGACACCCGTTTAGGATCGGACGCACGCCAACCGGCGACCTCAAGCCATCTCGTTTTCAATTTGCGCCGTCCTTCAGCAGACCCGTGGCAGAATATCGGCTCTAAATGCACCGCTTACACTCTTACTGTATTCAAAATAGCATGCTGACAACGCCCACTAAACAAACTCAAAATGCCAACGAAAACCAAGCTAGCTCAGAGACTGTCCACAGTTTAAGCCGCAGATTAAGCCGCAGATTAAGCCGCAGATTAAGCCCCTGGGCGCTGTGCGTCGCGCCGATGATGGATTGGACGGATCGACATTGCCGCTATTTTCACCGCGTTCTTAGCCCGAATGCGCGTTTGTATTCTGAGATGGTGGTGGCGCAAGCGGCTATTTTTGGGGATCGTGAGCGTTTGTTAGGCTTCGATGCTGCCGAACACCCGGTGGCGCTGCAACTCGGTGGTAGCGATCCAAAGCTGCTGGCGCAGGCCGCCAAAATTGGCGCGGATTTTGGCTACGACGAAATCAATCTCAACTGCGGTTGCCCATCAGATCGCGTCCAGGCCGGGCGTTTTGGTGCCTGCTTAATGCTGGAACCGGAACTCGTGGCCGAAGGTGTAGCCGCCATGCGCGCCGTGGTTGATGTGCCGGTCACGGTCAAATGCCGTTTGGGTGTAGACGAATTTGACTCCTATGACGGCTTTCGTGGCTTCATCGACACCGTCGCCAACGCGGGCTGCAGCGTATTTTTGGTGCATGCGCGCAAGGCTTGGCTGAAAGGCCTAAGTCCGAAAGAAAATCGCGAAAAGCCACCGCTGTGGTACGACCGAGTCCATAGACTAAAAGCCGAGCGCCCGGAGTTGACGATCGTGCTCAACGGCGGCTTAGAAACCGTTGATGCCTGTGTAGATGCACTGCAAACGCTCGATGGCGTCATGCTCGGGCGCGCGGCGTATCACGACCCGTATCTGTTGGCCCAGCTTGATGCCGCACTATTTGGCAGCCCGCTGATTAGCCATGCGCAAGCGGTTTCTGCCATAAACGACTACGTAGAAACGCGGCTAGCGCACGGCACCTTGCCGCGCCATGTCGGGCGGCACATTTTGGGCTTATTTCACAGCGTAGCGGGCACCAAAGCCTGGCGTCAAGCGTTGACGGCTGGTGCTATGCCGAATGAGGCATTGGCGCGCATGGCGATTTTGAACGTCGTTTAGCTTATTCAAAACCATTCGCAAACAACGCGGTGTTGAAACCATCTGCCAAAAGATTGAGATACACCTCCAAATTGGTATAGCCCGCGACGCCGGTCAGCGGTAACGATAAGCCAGCGCCGTTATTGTCGGCCATATTTGGGTTTAAGCCATACACAGAATAGCGCAGCTCAAATGCGTCGGGCATGCCGTCGGCATCGGTATCAGCCGGCGCAGGTGGCGCGTTGCCGGGATCAAAATCTAAATCAAAAGTATCGTTCGCCAGCGGCGTTTCGTAGGGCGTGCTAGCAATTAACCCGGATTGCACCGAGGCCCGAATTCTTCGGTCCATCGGGTCTGTCGGGTACGCACCGGAGTTCGCCAGCAAATGGGCGCGCAGCGTTGTGGCATCAAGATAAGAAACTGGGCCGAAACTATGACGCGTGCTGCGTCTTATGGCGACACCCAAATCGGTGTTTGGCATCGCGCCGGAAAAATCATTGCAGCAATAAAACAGCTGGTAATCAGAAAGCGCTGGGTAACGGCTGAGCGTATTGCCGCTGACAAATAAACTGTTTTCGGATACGTCTAAGAAATCGCGTAACACCATGCCATATGGGAAATTACTGCGCACCTGCATCTGATTGTTGACTAGATTTAGTGCGATTCGATACGGGCCAAGCGCAGCATTTTGATCGACATCGCGGTTGTAGTAAATCGGAAAACCTGGGTCGAAATAATAGTTGTTTGCCACCTCAACGTTTAACGCATGCGCCTCACAATCTGCGGTACTGCCAGGATCGCCGGGATAAGCGCTGGCTTCGCAGGTTATTTCGGGCATTCGCCCACCAATGCGATACCAAAGGTTTTTGAGAATGCTTAAATTATTCTGCGGGTGCTCTGGATGCGAGTAGTTCATCAGCATGCCGCCACGATCCGCGTGCTCGCCGATGGTTTCCGCAATACTGCTGCGCTGAATCGTGCCTTCCGAGGCCCAGGAAATTTGTACTGCCTCATCACTGGCGTGCGCAATGGACATATGATCGAAAATAAAGCGCTGGATGCCATCAAGGCGTAAGCCGTCATCCAAGCGTTCCCCGCCGACCGGCACAACTTGGTTCCAACCAGGGCGTAACCGCAAATGCCGGGCAATGATGTTGTCGCAATTATTACGCTCGTAATGGCCATCGCAGACCAAGCCGCGCACGATCACACCACCGGGGGAGCTTTGCCCGGCAATGGTGACATCGCCGTGCACTACATTCGCAATGCCGTGGATCACGCCGCTAACTTTGAATACGATCATTCGTGCGCCGCTTTGGCGTAAGGCGAAATTGAGTGAACCATTGACGACGCCCGCGGGATCAGGGGCTAGTGTGGTGACATAGATGACCGCGCCGCCGCGACCACCGGTGGCTGCGGCACCAAAACCTTCGGCGCCTGGAAATGCGGGTAGTGTTTGCGCCTGAATTGCTTGCGCGAAAAACAACAAAATACAGAGCAAAAACATAAACGGTGATTTCGCAACGTACATAAAATGCCTCTGTCAGTTAGCCTGAATGCTGCCCAGCCTTCAACAAGCGACTCAAATAAACGCCCATTTGCCGTTCCGCTTGCTTGTCGCCATTTTTCTTCGCGGTTTCGATGCCGCTGCGATAGGTTTGCGTCGCGCGTGTCGTGTCGCCGCTTTTTTCAAGCGCTTGCCCGAGCGCTAACCATACGGCGGTGTAGAGTGGATTAAGCAACAGTGCCCGCTGTAGGTGTGCGATCGCTTCATCGAAGCGCGCAGCTGTGCTTAATTGCTGGGCAATGCTCAGGCGCAGCAGGGCGCTGTCGTTGCCTTCGGCCAGCTGGGCTTCAAAACGTTCGAGTAGATTTGCCATTACGCATCACCATCTTTTAGATCGACACCCAGCGCACGCAGTTTTCGGTACAGATGCGTGCGTTCCACATCCACCACGCGCGCCAATTTGCCAACGCTGCCGCCGGCTAAACGCAAATGATGCAGCAGGTACTCGCGCTCAAACTGTTCGCGCGCTTCTTTAAGCGGCAAACTCATATCCAGTGCAGTCCCGGCCAATGCGGCGGGGCGTTCTGGAATAATGGGCCCGAGCGCGTGTTCGACTTCGATCAACTCGATTTCGCTGCCTTCACCCAAAATCATCAGGCGCTGAATCAAGTTTTTGAGTTCCCGCAAGTTGCCGGAAAAATGATGCTGACGCAGGCGATTCAGCGCCGCCATCGTCAGCCCACGGTAGGGCAGGCCATTGCGTCCGGCTAAGGATTCCGTCAGCGCGCGCGCCAATTCTGGGATGTCCTCGGAACGTTCGCGCAGCGGCACTGTTTTTAGCGGCACGACGTTGAGCGCGTAATATAAATCCTCACGGAACCGTCCGGCTTTTACTTCCGCGTCCAATCGCTTCGACGAAGCGGCAATCACGCGAACATCCAAGTTGACCGGCACTTGCCCGCCCAAGCGCGTGATCGAACGCTGGCTGAGCGCACCAGCCAGCTTGAGCTGCAACTCGCTGTCCAAATCGGCCACTTC
>JBBQBR010000105.1:0-7387 GCA_038317875.1 Lysobacterales bacterium | reverse complement strand
AGGCTGCGACGCGTGGGCGCGCATCCGCCTCCAGACCACGATTGCAACTAAGTTCAAGCAATCGGGCGGCGTCACCCAGCTCTAGTGCGCCGAAGGTGGTCGCGGCTGACTTCAACGCGTGCGCTTCGCGCGCAATTTGTTCCAACGACTGTTCGGCGCCCATCCTCGCTAAACGTTGCCCCAGTTCGCGCTCAAAAGATATCAACACGTCAATCGCCAAATCGCGGCCAAGCTCGCCGCACATGCGTTCGATTACGTTTGACGCCCATGCCGGCCGCGCGCTCTGCGGGTTCGGCGCGAAGCGTTCAACTACGTGCTTAAGTTCGATTTGCTCCACTGGTTTGGACAAATAGTCGTTCATGCCCGCCGCTAAGCAGCGTTCGCGTGTCCGAGGGTGAGTGTCGCCAGTGACAGCGACAATCGGAACGCGCCCGGCCTCGCCGCCGATCTGGCGAATGGCCGCAGTCATCTCAAGGCCGCTCATATCTGGCAACGACAAGTCGGCTATAACCAGTCCATAGCGACGCTGACTGATCAAACGGATCGCATCCGCACCATTTTCTACCGCATCACATTGGCAACCCATGCGCTCCAGGCGCACAACCATGACCTGTCGATTGGCCTCTCTGTCCTCGACCACCAGAATTCGCGCGCGCGCTACGGCTTTGGCAGCTGGAAATTCAGAGCGCTCAATAGAGGGCAGGACACGACCGAGCGCGGCGTCAATAATTGTGCGTCTTCGCATCGGTGCCGATAACCAAAGCACACGCCCGTCGGCTGCGGCCAGTTTAGAATTTGGCGACGCGCCGATTGGAACCAGTATGGCTACAGTTCGAATGCCACTGGCCATCTTGAGCGCAGTTATCGCCGACGGCGCATCCTGGTGCACCAGCACGAGATCATACGTGTCGTGCTGGCGCAGCAGTTCGGCACCTGCTTCGCCGTCAGCTACGCCACGCCAGTTTACGCCCCAGCTTTGCATTTGCTTGCCAAAACTGGCGCGGCGCATCTCGTCTGCGTCGATCAATAACACGCGCCGACCTCGCGCCTCAGCAACTAAATCAGCAAGGCGCTCAAACTCAGAGTCCCGACGCAGAACTACATCAAAGCTGAACACGCTACCGCCGCCCGGCCGCGGCGCATAGTGGATTTTTCCACCCATTAACTCGACTAGCCCACGACACAATGCCAAGCCAGTACCGAGGCTGGTTAGGCGCTGGTCGCTCGACTCACCGGACGGCAAAAAGGAGTCGAATAGGCGATCCCGAATCGCTTCGCTAACGCCCTGGCCTGTATCGCTGACTTCGAACAAAAGGTGCTCGCCGCGTGAATCTCCAGGGGCCGGACCCAGGCTGATCAAGACGCTTCCCTTTTCGGTGGCTCTGCTGGCGTTGTCAAGAAGATTCACCAGCACTTGGCGCAGTCGCATCATATCGCCACGCAGGATCACCGGCGTTTGCGAATCTATCGTGCTCGCGATAGACACACCACGCGCATGTAGCCGCGCAGCGATGCTGCCGAGGGCGCCCTCCACAATAGCGACTGGGTCGAGCGTGGCGTCGTTTAGGCAAAGCTCCCCCGCATCGATACGCGCCAGATCAAGGGCATCGTTAACGAGTTGCAGCAGCGCACGCCCTTCATTAACCGCGCTATTCACAAAACGCGAGGGGTCGTCTTCAGGTTTTGTTTGACTCGCCAACTCAAGACTGCCAAGCAGGGCATTCAGACGACCACGAAACGCATGGGTCAGCGCCGCCATGAACTGCGCCGTCGCTCGACCTTCAGCTACACCAGTGGCAACTTTGGACATGGTTTTAAATGTTTTCCAAAGGATTAAAGGAACTATCCAGCGTAATTGTGGCGAAATAGTTAGGTTCAGTATAAAAAGGATTTTATCATGTTCATATCGCAGTAGGAACTCTCCCTGCTGCGGCTTTAAAGCCAGAGACATTGGTAGTCTTGATTTTCCTAACGCGTTGGCAAAAATAAAATAGGCTGAAGATTTATTCGGATTATTTTGTTTGGACGCTAATTAAATTGGTGGGGTTTTGGAATGGTTTGATTATTTTGTAAATTGTGCGTGTCCGAGTTAATTTTTTACCAAGTTAATTTTTTGCAAGCGTTGGATGGTTTTTTGCAAGATTTTAGGATTGTGCTAACGCTAAATTTGCGACTTCTTACACACATGGAATGAGCAATGCGAATCTTGACTCTGGTGTTATCTGTGGCAACGGCTATTTCGACACTTTCGTCTGGCGCACGCGCTGGCGAACTCAATGCTTATGGCGTGACGTATGAAACGCAAAACGTGCCAGAAGGTGCGGTGCGTGCGGGCAGCTGGCGCAGCTACCCGATTCAGCTTAATACCAAAGCCAGCAGCCAAACCGTTAAAGCGCCCAATGCCGCCTTCGTAAAAGTCTATTTTGACTATTTGGATTTGCCCAGCGGTTGGCAGCTACAGGTCAGCAACGCCGATGGCAGCGAAGCCTATCGCTACGGCGGTAGCGAAGCCTCAGACTTTACCTTCGATACCAAAATGGGCCAAAACGGCAGCACCAGCTTTGCCGCCATGTCAATTAGTGGCGACACCGCCGTTGTAAGCTTATTGCCGCCCAGCACGTTCACCCAAAGCAAAGCCCAGCCACACGTGGTGATTAGCCATATTTTGGAAGGATTCCCCGAGCAAGTTATGGAAGACCTGAAAGGTACTAATTTGTTGCTGGGCGGCGGCCTACCTGTGCCTGACTCTATTTGTGGTACAGATAACAAACAGCGCCCAGCCTGCTACAGCGGCAATGCCTTTGATAAGTCTAGAGCCGTTGCACGACTGCTCATTGGTGGCACCAGCCTTTGCACCGCTTGGCGTATTGGAGCTGGCGATAAAATGCTGACCAACAACCATTGCGCCTCCAGCAACGCCGATGTTGCCGCCACCGAAGTGTGGTTCAACTATCAACACAGCGGCTGCACCGGCACCGGCCTAGCAGCCGTCACCAAAGTCAGCGGCAAAACCATGCTGAAAACCTCAGGGCCGCTGGATTACACCCTATTCACCATCAACAATGCCGCCAATGTTGCCAGTTTTGGCACCCTTAGCATTGATCCACGCATGCCCAATGCAGCTGAACAAATCTACATCCCGCAACATCCAGGCGGACGTTTTAAAGAAATCGCGGTCAATTCAACTTCCGACTCGACCGGCAAATGCAAAGTATTTGCCACACAAGTAGGTAACGATTTCACCTATTACTGCGATACCGAAGGCGGCAGCTCCGGCTCGCCGGTATTTTCTGCTAGCAACAATAAAGTCATTGGTCTGCACCATCTGGGCGGTTGCACCAATCGAGCCGTGCGTATCAGCCGAGTTTGGCAAGAAATTGGTGGTTTTTTTAATAACCAAGTGCCTTAAAAAAATCAGCTTGGACTTTGCTCGCTCAGTGTTTCGTTTCTGACACTGAGCGATCCGGCATTTCTGACCAAGCATATTTACCTGCCAAATGGCACCAGCCGCCAGTTGTTAAGGCAGCATCGTGGCTGGCGGCAAGCTCCGATCTGGCGGTGGTTATGCGACGATGGTCGCGGCTTGGCTGGGCTATAACACTCAGATTAGCCTGCGTTTAGCAGGGTCGAAAAATCTTAGGTGGAATATTGAACAAGCGGATTAGCGGCTGGGTTTACTTAGGGGATTAGCACTAGGCGCTGAGAAATAGCGCTCAGTAGGAGCCAAAAGCTAGATTGGCCTGCGGATCAAAAAAACAGGCGCGGTTAATTAATTCAAGGCGTCTGCATCCAGCTCACCCGTGCGAATCCGCACCACTTGATCAAGCTGGTAGACAAAAATCTTTCCGTCGCCAATCCGGCCCGTGCCTGCCGCTTTGACGATGGCTTCGACCACCGCGTCCACCTGTTCGTCAGTAACGGCGATTTCCAGTTTCAGCTTTGGCAACATATCGACGACATATTCAGCGCCGCGATAGAGCTCGGTATGGCCTTTTTGGCGGCCAAAACCCTTCACTTCGGTTGCGGTAACGCCGCTAACTCCCGCTTCCGTCAGCGCTTCACGAACGTCGTCAAGCTTAAACGGCTTGATAATGGCAACAATCATTTTCATAGCGTGTGCGCTCCGGCGTTATTCGCTGTTGCTGCTAGGCGTCGTGGATGGCGCTGCGCCGGTGGGCGCATTACCTTCTGGACGAGGCCCCCGGCGGCGGCGGTTACGGTTACGTGGACGCGCATCGTTGGGCGCGCGTTCGATCGGCGCACCATTCGCATCTAATGCTGGCGCGCGTGGTGGGCGCGGCTCGCGTGGTGGACGCGCTTCGCCGGGTGGACGTGGCTCGCGGTTGGCTTGCGGTGCGCCGTTCGGGTTGCGCCCACGTTGGTCGCCGCGGCCACGGCTGTTTGGGTTACGGGGGTTTGGATTGACGCCCGGTTGACGCGGTTGGCGATTACCCTCAGCGCGAGCGCTGTTGCCATCAACTTCGGGGCGTCCAGCATCGTGATCGCGCGGGTGAGCGTTATCCATCGGGCCAGAAAAGCCACGCGGCGCGCGGTTAGCACGAGCGGGATTTTCGGGGCGCGGCTGACGGGGTTGTGCACCCGCAATGCGATTGCCAAAATCTTCGCTATCGGCGTGGATCGAGCGCGCATCATAAGTTTCTGCGGTGCCCAATGCGCCGCGCATGAAACCCACGCGTTTGCGGCCCACACTTTCGCCAATGCGATTTCCGATATCACCGACGCGCGGCTCGCCTGCGGGGCGATCTCGGCGCGGGCCACGGCCGCGTTGCATGCCAGGTTCGCGCGGAACTTGGCTTGGATTTGCACCGTTCCCGCGCCCCCCAGGACGCGAGCGGTCTACAGCTGCAGCCACTGGCTCTTGACCCTGAACTACGTCTTGCGGCGCAGTGTTATGTGGCCGCCCGCCTGCAGGCCGCGGCCCGCTGCGATGGCGATTCGGCCTGGGGGCAAAGCGCGCTTGGCCATCGTTACCCAGGATCGGTGCGCCATCGGCGTCCACCAGCGGCGTGCTTGGCGCGGGCCCACGGCGTTGCCCACGGCGATCATTGCGTGGCCCGGCGGCGTTGCCAGCATTGCCACCATTGCCACCAGGGGCGCTTGAACGTGCGCCACCCGGGCCACGTGGCCCACGCGGGTTGCGTGCATTTGGCGCCACGGAATTTGGCCCGTTTAAACCCTGCACATTGGCATCGAAACTAGACATTCCCATGGGTCCGACAAAAGCGGCTCGGCCTGCGCCGGGCCGGCCACGCATTGGCGCACCTTTACCGCGCTTAGGGCGGCCATCGCGCGGCCTTTCACTGCCGGTCACACCACCCAGATCAAATTCGCCGCCACCCGAGCGTACCGGCCTTGAACCCGCACCGCCGTAGCCCCGCTCGCCGGTCCAGAAAGCCTCAGCTTTGCCTTTGCCAGCCGCAATAAAGCGCTTTTTACCTTCGACACCCTCGACGACGCGATTGCGGCGCAAGCGACCAGCAGATTCGTCCTCAGCAATCAATTGGCTTGGCGTTTGCGAGATTCCCATCTCGACGCAAATCTTTTGCGTATCTGCTAAATCCAGCTCAGCCAATTCGCCGCGATGCAGGCCTTTGGGCAGCGTGAATGGGCCAAAACTAGCGCGTTTTAAGCGGCTAACGGTCAGGCCTACCGCCTCCCACAAACGGCGAATTTCGCGATTGCGCCCTTCTTTGATCACCACGCGCCACCATTCGTTGCTGCCACCGGCGGAATCCATGGACTCAATCAAACTAACTGCGGCAGGGCCGTCTTCTAACTCCACACCAGCGAGCAGCTTGGCCACAATTTCTTCAGTTACTTCGCCGTGCACGCGGCAAAGGTATTCGCGCTCAAACTCGTTTTCTGGATGCATCAACTTTTGCGCAAGATCACCATTGGTCGTGAAAACCAATAGGCCCTGCGTGTTGATATCCAAGCGCCCAACCGCAATCCAACGCGAGCCGCGCAACCTAGGCAGCGTCTCAAACACGGTTTTGCGGCCTTCTGGATCATGGCGAGTGGTGACTTCGCCGTCTGGCTTGTTGTAAAGCAAAATTCGGCCGAAATCGCCTTCTTGCATTTTTACAACGAATATTCGCTCGTCTACGCCAATGCGATCGCCCACTTTAACCTGTGCGCCCAACTCTGGCACCGCACCGTTAAGCGTGATTTCGCCTTTCAAAATGCGTTCTTCCATGCCACGACGCGCGCCGAGGCCGCTGGTGGCGAGCACTTTTTGCAAGCGCTCACGCAATTCCAATGCTTGCGCACTGCGTGAAATACTGAGGGTTTTACGGGCGTCAGTTTGACCCTGGTCGTTTTGGCCCGCTTGTTTCGAGGCTAGTTCGGCGGCGGTGTTAATTGTTGGCTCGCTCATGGCGTTTCTTGCTCTATTTGGTTTGACGGTTCGGACATTGCCGAATCGTGGTCTGGTTCTGTGGCAGAAATGACGGCTGCTTCCCGCAGGGTCGTTGGTGCTGGTGCTGGGGGTAAATTTTGTTTGCCGTGTCGCCTAACTGGCGAAACTGGTTCGGATGAATCGTTTAACTCGACATCTGGACGCAGACGCGGATCCAAATTTATTTCAAATTCCGGCGGTATCGACTCTTCAGTCGCGCCTGGTGCTAGCGGCGCTAAAACGAACGTTGGCACCTCTGGAGAGCCACAAGCCGCGGCGATAGGCGCAAAATCTAACTCTGGCTCGCGATCATCCAAATCTTTGATCTCGCTCAATGTCGGCAAATCTTCCAGGCTTTTCAGCTTGAAATAGTCCAAAAAACCGCGCGTGGTGCCAAACAATGCCGGACGACCGGGCACTTCACGGTGGCCGACCACGCGTATCCATTCACGCTCTTCCAATGTGCGCACGATGTGCGATGACACCGCCACCCCGCGAACGGCTTCGATTTCAGCGCGGGTTATCGGTTGACGATACGCAATCAAAGACAAGGTTTCCAATAGTGCGCGCGAATATTTGCTTTGCCGTTCGGTCCAAAGTTTTGCCACATGCGGGTAAACGACACCTTTGATTTGATAGCGAAAACCCGACGCCACTTCGACCAATTCCACGCCACGCCCGTCGCAATCTGCGCTCAACACTTCAAGAGTTTGCGCCAATTCGTTGTGGCTTGGACGCACCGCCTCATCAAACAGCTCGGAAAGCTGCTCAATCGACAAGGGCTGATGAGATGCCAAAATGGCAGCTTCAAGGATGAATTTAAGCGGTTGAGTCACGCGTTGGCGTATTCGTTGTTAGGCCGAAGTAGTATGGGAAGACAGGTTTCACAATCCGTTTTAATCCTGGCGTAGCTCTAAAAGAAACCCGTTCGTGCTGAGCCCGTCGAAGCATGTAGCCGCACACTAGGTG
>JBBQBR010000104.1:0-7417 GCA_038317875.1 Lysobacterales bacterium | reverse complement strand
GCAATTTACGCATGAAAACAACGTTAGCGCAGCATTCACGCAGAGGGGGTTGGAATCGAAGTTGCCTAAAAACTCACCTACGCTGCTACAACGCACGGGTGTGGGTGCCAACTATCTGGAAGGCTGTCGGGAAAGCCGGGGTGAAAATTCATCCGAGGCGATGCAAGCGCATGACGGTTTAAAAAGGGTGCTTCGAGGCGAGCAAAACAGCTTCTCGCTCGAATATCCCTGCGACAGCGAGTCGAATAAACGCTGGTTTTTAATGACCGCAACTGCGCTCAAAACTAAAGACGGCGGTGCAGTAGTCGCACACTTAGACATAAGCGCGCACAAGCGGGCAGAGGCACTATTAAAGGTAGACAACCAAATATTGCAGATGATCGCCAGCGGCGCACAATTGCCGGAGGTGTTGGCAGCGATTGCAAAGAGCGTCGAATCAGCTGCCCATAATGCGCTTTGTTCAGTTCTATTGCTGGATGAAGATGGAATTCATCTGCGACATGGCGCAGGCCCGAGTTTGCCTGAAGATTACAACCAAGCCGTAGACGGTGCGGCCATTGGCGCAAACGTTGGGTCGTGTGGAACGGCCGCCTATCTCAAAAAAACAGTGATTGTTACCGATATTGCCCGCGACTCGCGCTGGGCCAATTATCGAGAACTAGCGCTGCAACATGGGCTGAAAGCCTGTTGGTCAACACCTATTAAAGATGCGAGTGAGCGCGTGCTGGGCACATTCGCAGTGTACTACCGCGAGCCACGCTCGCCGCATCCATTTGATTTCAAATTGATCGAAAGTGCTACAAACCAGGCAAAAATTGTCATTGAGCGCAAGCGGGCGGAAACGGCGTTGCGGCGCAGCAACCTGTTGCTCGAAGCTTCGCAGGCCACCGCCAAGCTGGGTGGTTGGGAACTGGACCTCGGTACCCACGAACTTTTCTGGACGGCAGAAACCTACCGCCTCCATGACACCACACAGGAGGAATTCAACCCAACGGTGGATGCCGGTGTCGGCTATTTCCTGCCTGAGTCGCGCCGGATCATCTCAGCGGCACTGCAGGCGGCGATAGAGCGCGGCGAAGGCTATGATCTAGAACTGGAAACTCTAACCACCAAGGGCCGCCGGATTGACGTGCGCACCACTTGCGCCGTAACGCTACACGCTGGCCGCCCGGCTAAGCTGACTGGGATTTTTCAGGACATCACCGAGCGCAAGCGGGCGGAAGCGGCGTTGCGCGAAAGCGAAGCACGCTGGCAGTTCGCCCTGGAAGGCGCAGGGGACGGCGTGTGGGATTGGGATGTGCCGACAAACATAGTGTTCTACTCCAAACAGTTCAAGGAGATACTCGGCTATACCGAGGCCGAGATCGGCAGCGCCCTTGAGGAGTGGTCTAGTCGCGTGCATCCGGAGGATATGCCGCGCGTAATGGCCATCTTACAACCACACCTCGACGGTATGGCGACAAACTATATCATCGAGCACCGCATGCGCTGCAAGGATGGCAGCTACAAATGGATTCTGGATCGCGGCCTAGTAATTACCCGCGATGCCGCTGGCAAGCCGCAGCGGATGGTAGGCACGCATAGCGACATCACCCAGCGCAAACAAATGGAAGAACAGCTGCGCCAGACCGCAAGCAGCCTTGAACAGCGCGTCATTGAACGCACTCAGGCACTACAAGCGGCGCAACTCAGCAAAACCCGATTCTTCGCCGCCGCCAGCCACGACTTACTACAACCGCTGAATGCAGCGCGAATTTTTGCCGCAAGCCTTGCCGAGCAGCGCAATTTGTCAGACGCGGCCCGGCACATCGCGCAGCGTATCGACAGCGCATTGCTGGGTGCTGAGGAGGTTATTGATGTCTTGGTCGATGTCGCCAAACTCGATACCGGCGCGGTGCGTGCGGTAATCGAAGACCTGGATTTACACGAACTGTTGACTGGGCTGACGGACCAGTTCAGCTCGATCGCCGAACGTCGCAACCTGCAATTACGAGTCGGCCCGTGCAAGGTGACTGTACGCAGTGATCGTCGGCTGCTGCGGCGCATCTTGCAAAACCTAATCGCCAATGCCTTGCGCTATACCGCAAGCGGTGGCGTTTTGATCGGCGCGCGCCGACTGCCCGGCGCACAAATCCGTGTTGATGTTGTTGACACCGGTCCTGGCATCGCGGAAGAGGCGATTTCCGAAATATTTGAAGAATTTCGGCGCGGTGGCCATAGCTCGCCCTGGGGTGAGAAAGGCTTGGGTTTAGGATTGGCAATCTGCGTGCGCATTTGCGAACTACTCGGGCACAAACTGAGTGTTAGTTCCATGCCCGGTCGAGGCTCCACCTTTAGTCTGAGCCTGGGCAATTTTCGCGTCAGCACCGACATTGCTTCGCTGGCAATGCCTATGGCACCCACGCAATTTAGCCTGACGCAATTGCGAGTGCTTTGTGTCGATGACAATATCGAAGTGCTGGATGCCATGATTACGCTGCTGCGCGGTTGGGACGTTCCGTGCGTCCAAGCGAACGATCATTCGAGTGCGCTAGAAGCAGCGCGAATATCGCGCCCTGACGTGGTTATCGTTGATTATCAATTCGACGACGCACATTCGGGCGATGGGCTGCAGATCATCGCGGCATTGCGCAATCTGTACCCTACGCAGCCGCCTATGGCGATTATGGTTACTGCCAACCGCACTGTCGAGCTAAAGGAAATCACCAAAAACCTCGGCATTGCACTGCTGCAAAAGCCTTTGCGTGCGGCGCGTTTGCGCTCGCTATTGGAGTCCGCCAGCCGCAGTTACGACAGCGCAAGCCTATAGAGCACGGACAACTTCGTCAGCTAACTTAACGTCCGCGCCGGTCAATCCTTCGAAATCAAGCACCTGGATTAACAAAGCAACCTGGGTGCGGTTTTGTACGTTGAGCTTGCGCAAAATCGTCGACATGTGCACTTTCACTGTGGCTTCGGCAATCCCTAAATCCCAGGCGATCTGCTTATTTAACATGCCTGCGGCTAGCAAGGTTGCAATTCGAAACTGCTGAGGCGTCAGCGTACCAATTCGGCGGGTGGCGCTGATTTCGGTCTCTGACAGTTTTGTCGGTGCCAAAGCAAAGTTGGTAAACCGCTCTGGTAGGCTAATGCCACTCGCCAGCACGGTTTCAAGCGCTTTGCTGATTTCGCTCAAATTGGACGATTTTGGGACGAATCCAGCCGCGCCCAGGCCAATTGCCCGCTGCACGACGGCCGCGTCATCCATCGCAGTGACCACAATTACCGCAACGGCTGGTGCCTGTGCACGCACGTGCACCAATCCCGAAAGGCCATGGACGCCGGGCATATTTAGATCAAGCAACAGCAGATCCACGTCTTCCAAATCCAGCGCTTGTAGACTTGCTAGATCAGTCGCCTCCAATATTTCCGACTCAGCAAACGTGCGTCGCACCACGGCCACAATGGCCTCACGAAACAAAGGGTGGTCGTCCGCCACAACAATGCGGTAGTTCGGCGCGTTCAGCTCAGGCATAGATTCAGGCATAGATTCAGGCATAGATTCAGGCACTGCAGGGTAGATATCCATGCACGATGATGTCCGGTTAAATAAGCATGCCTTAGCAACATACCACAGACCCCTAGAGTGCTGGCCACGACGCCTTAATTCTAGGGCATGGCCTGCTATGGCTAGATAACGCCCCAATCACGGCCATAACTCTGCGTCTGGCTGGATCGTTCAAAATCTAGCACCTGGATCAGTAGCGCAACCTGAGTGCGATTGCGTACGCGCAGTGCCTGCAATATCGACGATATATGCGCTTTTACGGTGGCTTCCATAATGCCTAGCTCCCAACCGATTTCCTTGTTGTGCATCCCCCAAGTCAGCAGCGTTGCGATCCGATACTGCTGCGGCGTCAGCGAACTGATCCGCTGCGCCGCGTTGATCTCCGCAGGGGATAAGCTAATGCCCTGAATTTGTTCGTTAACGTCGCATTCGGGAGTGCTGAGGCCACCCGCGAGCACCGTGGTTAACACTTTGCCAATGGTACTAATGAGCGAGGATTTTGCAATAAAGCCAGCAGCACCAAGCCCAATTGCGCGCTGTACCAACACGCTATTGTCCACATCTGCAACCGCAATCACCGCGATCCCAGGTGCTTGCGCACGCACGTGCACTAGCGCCGACAGGCCGTTGACGCCGGGCATATCTAGATCCAGCACTAACAGATCAAACTCTGTTGTAGTCGCTATCGCTGCTTGCAAAGTTTGTAGATCCCAAGCCTCAAGGATCTCAACCACTGGGATCGTGCGGCGCACACACTCCACCAACGCCTCGCGAAACAACGGGTGGTCATCGGCAACAAGCACGCGGTATTCGATGTCGGCAGATGGCGATTCAGGCAGTAGCGGTTTCAAAACGTCCTTAGGTTGAGCGTCATTTGCCGAGCAAGCGTTGGCAGCAGCGATTGCGAGGGCCGCAGTGTTGTCCAGCCAGGCACAGGCCTTCAAACGCATGCAGTCCCCCAATATTTTTAATACCTACTTCATAGTCTCTGGTTTTCTGCATGCGGACTACGCTACTTTGGTATTAACTCGCTTCGGTCATTAATATTAGCGTTGCAATCGCAGCGCGGGATTTGCGCAAAGCGCAACCGAGGTTTGAAACCGAAACTGTCAGCCTTAGCAAGCGTTGCCGGGCTACGACTAAGGACATAGTGCCTTTTTTCTAAGCTTGCCTAAGTATATAACTCGGCGGCACATGGCTCGCTGAAGTCGTTTCTTAGGCAACTTAAGGAAAACCGAATGTCCGCAATCTTTCGCGAGTTCGCAACGATTACGCTGACAAGCAAAGCTTGCCCGCCCGAATTCACGGTTCGATTTTTGGTGCTTAGTCACAATGTGAAAACCCAACGGGCAAAGCGTTTGCGCGGGGCTAGTGGCGCATGAGCGGGCTCAAAGCGATGCGTTTTTCCGACCCGCCCAACGCCAATACTTGGGCTTTGCAAAACCCATTGACAGGCTTTGCAAATCCCGCAGATTTCTTACGCCAGCTTAGCGCGCTCGGGCCGGGCGGAGCCACACGGTGCATACTTTTAGTGCTCGACATCGACCGCTACCGAGCGATCAAAAACTCGCTCGGCTACAGCCATTCAGACGAACTGCTGCGAGCGGTCGCAGCGCGGCTGCAATCAGCGTTACCCAGCAAAACTTTGATTGGCCATTTGGGTGAAGACGCCTTTGCGGTTGTAGTTTGTGATATTGACGACGAGTTTAAAGCGCGCGCACTTGCGCTTTCATTACTTGTCGTGTTCCAGTCGCCCTTTACCATTGGCGGCAAAGAAGTTCGCGGCAAAGAGATTCGGGGCAGGGCGACTACGGGCAAACGTATCTCGATTAGCGTTTCCATCGGCATTGCCACCGTCACCGCCGACCCCGAGGTGTGCTTGCGCAACGCCAACACCGCGCTCTGCTGCGCCAAAGTTATAGGGCCTGCGCAAATTATTATGTACGACCGTGCGATGCGTGAAGGCAACGCGCGCTGGCTACAATTAGAAACTGAATTACGTGGTGCGGTTGATGCGTCGAAAACTGCGATGGCATACCAGCCAATTGTCAACCTCTTAAATGGCCAAGTTGATGGGCACGAGGCGCTGATGCGCTGGAGCAGCAAAACCCACGGTGTGATTTCGCCTAGCGATTTTATTCCCATGGCCGAACGCGCCGGCATCGCGCCGTTGCTCGATAAATGGGCAATTTCCCAGGCCATCAGCCACCTGCAACGTTGCCCGCAAGCCGGCTTTGTTAACGTCAATGTGTCGGCCTGTTCATTGCTTGAGAACAGCTGGATCGATGAAACGCTGGCGCGATTTCAAGCAAGTGGTTTGCGCGCGGGCCAATTGCGCTTGGAAATAACCGAAACCGCATTGTTGAACCAAGAATCAACTGTGCACGCAAATTTAATCCGACTCAGCCGTGGTGGACTGCCAGTGATCCTAGACGATTTTGGCACCGGCTACTCGTCACTCTCACACCTGCGCTTGTTTCCTATTGTGGGCATCAAAATTGACCGATCCTTCGTCGCCCAGATCGACGGCGATGGCCGCGAAGGGCGAATCGTGTCAGCCATGACCCGCCTTGCGCTGGATCTAGGCATGTCAGTCACCGCCGAAGGCGTAGAAAACGAGCTGCAGCACACAACCCTGATCGCCACTGGCTGTGGTTTTGCACAAGGCTACTTTTACGGTTTTCCCAGATTGTTTTGACGATCAGTGACTAAAACATCCCTCTACTGCCAACCCTGGCGCATTGTCTAACAACGCAATAGTGGCGCCATGCCGCACCGTGATCGCGCGGACTAAACTCAGGCCTAAGCCTACGCCTGGGCTGCTGCGATCAACATCCAATCTGACAAAGCGATCACAGCTTGTGACTCAATCCGCGCAAGCCGCAATAGCGCGGCAAAACGCGATATCAGCTGCTCGGCCTCCCGAATCGCAGCGTCGACTTTATCCGATTACCCAATTCGGCCGCGCGCTGATACCAAGCACGCGCGGCCACCGGGTCAGTCGCTGCCAACACGTTTCCAGATGCTTTGATCGCGCCGTATTGATAGTAGAACGCAATATCCGACTGCGCCTGCGCATCGTCAGCATTTGCGCGGGTCAACAGCGTCGTCCATTCTTCTTTTGGAAGGGTAGGCATGGGTTAGTCGATTGTTGGTTGCAAGATTGCACGGCGGTGAACGTGACGCGTCATGGAGCGCATGCATCCCAGTCTTCTTTGGCTGCTCTGGATACACTTGGGTTCGCTTTTTGTACTGGAAAATTATGAATCTGGCACTTTTACTATCGGTTTATTTGGCTGGTACCGAAACTACGGTTGCTGATGTAATGGCCAGTGCCACAGCTATGGTAATAGCTCAAGGTGCAGCCAGTGCGGATCTCCAGTTGCGACTGCCTGTCATCGGCCAACGAAAATACGTGGAGCTAATTGAGTCAAATGAAGCGCTCAGCGGTGACGCATATCATATGGGGTGTACCAGCGGTAGTGTGGTGAAGTTGGTAACACCGCGCGTTACCAAATCAAAAACTCCACTGATTTCGCAAAAAGTGTTCTGGATTGTTGTAGGAATTACCGCAAAAGGCGTTGCAACGGCTGCGTTTATGTTAGGCGAAGCGGATAACCAGGAGATCGAACAAAGTCTGCTGCATTCGGCGATGACGTCCAAGTATTTGCCCTGTCAGTATGGCACCAGCGATTCGTTTTCCGGGCCGCTCGTTGTGGCGTATGAATTTGATCGGACCGGAAAATTACGTCCTCTTCGGAAAATGGTCGCGTTGGGCATTCAAAGGGATCTAGAAATGGTGATCGACGATACCGGTAAAACAGTCTCCAAGCAGACGAGGTCGCTTTACTAAAAATCGCCTATCTGCAA
>JBBQBR010000103.1:0-7425 GCA_038317875.1 Lysobacterales bacterium | reverse complement strand
CGTGTTTTTAAATAACGACACCGCCGTGCAAGCCGGTTGGTTGGACGCCCTAATCGCGACCTTCGACGCGCGCCCCGATGCCGGGCTGGTGGGCGCAAAACTAGTGTATCCGGATGGTCGTTTGCAGGAATCTGGCGGCATTATTTTCAACGATGGTTCGGGTTGGAACTATGGCCGCTTTGCCGATCCGAACGATCCGCAATATGGTTTTGTGCGCGCAGTGGACTATTGTTCTGGTGCTGCGATTGCGCTGCGAAAATCACTCTTTGATGAGTTTGGCGGTTTCGATACGCTGTATGCGCCCGCCTATTATGAGGACACAGACTTGGCGTTCAAGGTTCGCCAAGCGGGGCTGAAGTGCTACGTGCAGCCCATAAGCGTGGTCGTGCATTTTGAAGGCATCAGCAGCGGCACGGATTTGACTAGCGGCATCAAGCGCTATCAGGTAATCAATCAAGCGAAGTTTTTGGCGCGCTGGGCTGAGGTACTAAAAACCCACCCAGCACCGCCGCCAAAAACCGCAATTGCCGTTGCCAGCCAACATCGAGCGAAGAAATTTATTTTAGTGGTAGACGCGGTGACGCCGATGCCGGATCAGGATTCTGGTTCTTTGCGTATGGTAAATTTACTAACAATATTGGTGAACTCAGGCTGTGCCGTCACGTTTTTTTGCGAAGGCCGCCACTACCACAGCGGCTATGCGGAAAAGCTGCAGGCCTTAGGCATACAGGTTTTGTACCACCCCTATTTGCAGAGCGAGCCCGCTTGGCTGGCGGAAAACGGCGCGCTTTTTGATTCGGTGTTGCTATCGCGCCACTATATTGCCGCACCGCTGCTGGCCTTGGTGCGCGAACATTGCCGCCGTGCAAGGGTTATTTTCGACACCGTCGATCTGCATTTTCTGCGCGAAGAACGCCAAGCTGAGTTAGCCGGTGATGCCGCGATGGCGCGGGCCGCGCTAAAAACCCGCGCGCAGGAATTGGCGGTGATTACCGCGTCAGATTTAACGCTGGTGGTGTCGCCGATAGAGCAAGTGCTGCTGAAAGAACTGCTGCCACTAGCGCGCGTCGAAATTTTATCCAACATCCACGAAGTGCCGGGCTGTGCGGCTGGCTATGCGGCGCGCGCGGGCTTGCTATTTGTCGGCGGCTTTCAGCACCCACCGAATGTCGACGCGGTGCTATGGTTTGTGCGCGAAGTTTTGCCGCTGGCGCGCGCAAAGCTAGCGGCGGCGCTGCTGCCTGAGTTTGTACTGCATCTGGTGGGCAGCAACACCCCACCTGAAATTGCCGCGCTCAGTTGCGATTACGTGATCGTGCACGGCTTTGTGCGCGATATTGATCCACTCTTGGCCGCCGCGCGCTTAAGCGTCGCACCGCTGCGCTACGGCGCCGGCGTGAAAGGCAAAGTCAATATGGCGATGGCGCACGGCCTACCGGTTATCGCCACTGGTGCGGCGGTGGAAGGCATGCATTGCAGCCACGGAACGGACGTCATGATCGGTGATTGCGCCCAGGAATTCGCCGATGCTTTGGTGCAAGCGTATCAAGATCCCGAGCTCTGGCAGCGCTTGAGCGAAGGGGGTTTGAGAAATGTCAGTACGCACTTTTCTTTTGATGCCGCGAAGGCGGTGGTTGAGCGGGTGTTTGGGTTGGGTGCGGAGTGATTGGAATGGCGCGCGCTCAGCTCATTGTTTTCAAAAAACCTTCTAATTGTTGCTCTGTCATAATTGTCTGATTCACGATGGCAGGATGACTTGAAAATTGCATGGGTACCTTTTTATCCATGAGCAAAAATTCTTTCAATTTAATTTCTTCATTACCCAGTCCACAGACCGTTCTAATTTGATGAAGATTGGATTTTATCCAGGTGACTCTCTTGATATGTTTGTCTAGCCGATCGCCAACTTTGCCAAGAAACTTGGTACACACCTCGACAATCTCAATCAGGTTTCGGGCGCGCTTCAAGCGTTTGCATTCGATCACCAGCACAACACCATCACTATTCCAAGCTAAAATATCGACGTCACCAAGATCAGGCGTTTTTCCCGCATGCAACTGAGTCATCTTTAGATCTGTCCAAGTTGACCACCCCAAGCGTTCAATTACGGTTGCCATCCTTCTGGTGAATTCTGCGCCCTTTAAATCTGCAACGCGTCCTGTGTAGCTCTTCATTACCTGAGATTCAAATAAGCTCGCTTTGAAAGAACCCTCGGCGATTCCAGCAAGCAAATATGCGAGCGAACTCAGCAAAACTGCGACCGAGACAATCGCTTCGTTTGCATTGAGAGCGAGCAACGGGCGACGCATTAATGATAGCTTTCTTTCAAACCGCCATGGCTCAATGTCTATGGCTTTCCAAGCGCCATCAGGCGTCCAGCTACTGCGAATAGGGAGCGTAAACGACGAAAAAAAGTTTTCTGAGACGCTCTCAGGCAATTCATGCTTTGCACCCAAATTGCGTCGGTCGGCGCGCGAAAGCGTTAGGATTGTTGTGTTGGTAGAGATTGCTACATCAACAATTGCGCCGCATAGAGTCCGCGCCTCGGAAATGCTCAAGCCGAACTCTGCTTGAAACGCCTCTTCCATTTCGGCCGAAATTAGTTGTTTCATCTCTGCAGCCGAAATTTGCTGAGGCGCGTTGGGTCTTAAGTCATTGTCACTTGCGCAATCTTGAAAAAGTTGGGCAACATATTGCTCAGCCGTCTTAATCCAAACCGCCGAATTCAGGTTATAGCGACCGCTCGGCAATATTTCGATGCCATCAAGCGGGTGCCCGTTTTTAACTTTAGTCGAGTCGAAAGCCAGATCAAATACCACGCGCATTCTGGCGACCAGATCGTCGATGATTTCTATGGTGGGCTCGACAGAATCGACGATGTTGCATTCGCAAACTGCCGCCTCCAACAGCGCGCGCACCGCAAGGGTTATCATCGTGCGTTCGGACTCAACGCGATGCCAAACTTCATGCAGTTCGTTCGCGTCATGAAGCGCGTAAAGCGCCTTAGCCGTATCGCGCCATTGGTCACGATCTTGCAGTTGGCCGCCATAGATTCCTAGCAATGCAGGAATCATCCTCTCGCGATTAAGTTCATTCAATGCACGCCGGATCGCATTGACTAGGTGTTCTACACTTTGGTTCAGAACAAGCCCTGAAGTTTTGGCATCCAGTTGCTTAGGCCATTGTTCTTCGGCGGAAACGTACCACGCAACCGCCGCATTATTGACAATGGCAATGCACTCTTTCGGACTACGATATTCTGCATGTTGCGAGCTTATTAATAGAGCTTGTAGTGGTGTTCCTGCAACGATATGTAAAAGCTTTGCATCTGGCGTAAGTACTTGAGACACGGCATTGTAGATTGTGTCCGAATCGCAAAAGACTGCGAAGGTACACAACATTGCATTGGCGAGCCAAGTCAGCATCTTGCGTTCGCCAAAATTCCCCTTCTGCGCAAAATAGCCGACGAAATTTTTTGGCAAAACTAACCTTGCTCGCGGTAATAATTTGTGTTTGGTCAAGCCCATTTCGCCAACATGCGGAGGTGCTGGCATGTATGGCACAACCCGGCTTGCATCAATGCCAATTTCCGCAATGTCAAAGTCAGTTCTTTCTGCGATTTCCAACAAATGAAAGAGCTTCACAAGTAACGGTTGCGCACCTCGCCACAATTCCATAACCGTGTGGCGTGCGCCATCATCATAGGGCTGACGAAGCGATATCCAACAAGATTTTTGTTTGTACAAAATGCAAATTTGAAAAATATTTGACTCTAAGCATGAGGCTGCCAAGTACGTACCGTAAATTTGATCAGAATCAAAATCTGCATGCAGCTCATGTCGAAAAACAGATTCAAAAGTACCGTCTAGCTTTTGGCGATGATGTCGATCAAATGACTTACGGCGTGAAATCCTGAATTCCGCACCAAAGGCGATGCTTAAACTTAAATTTACTGTTTTGTAGATGGGCATCCGTGGGTCTAGAAGCGAAAAACCCTGCTGGCGCCAGTACGCATAGAGTTCAAGTAAACCAGTCATAGGCGCGATCCTCGCGCTGCTTGTGTTGAGTTCCTCTAACAGGCGTGCAAGGCGATTGAGCGCATCGGAACTGTCAAGGAGTATGAGTTCGATATCCTCCAAACGTGCGATTTGTAGATTCTCCGGGAGTTGCTCAAGCCCAAATCCCAGCAGTCGTTGGCCCAAATTGCCTTGGATTAGTATGCAATGTGAACGATCAATTTTTCGCGCACGGAGGTCGTTCTGAATCAAGCGAACTTGCTCCGCTAGAGTCGCGACTTCGTCCGGTTCGAGACCGTCGTTGACGAGCGCGACCGGATGCACAAATTCTTCCAAAGGATCATCAAGCAAAATGAAGTGAAATGCCGTCCGATCTCCCAATTTTACGACGTTGTGTTGCCAAGTATTGGCATCAACGATTTCGGCAAGAAGTTCAACGGGTTCAATTTTATGGCCTGCGGATGAGCGCAGCGAAAACTCCAGATCACGCGTTGTATGAGATCTCAATACATCCCGAATTTCCAACAGTTGCCCAGCACTGTTGAGTTCGCGTAAAACGTGGTGTCTCAATGCGATAGAGACTGAGGTCGGCATTACAAGTGCGTAGCGGCTATTTGATAGTTTTATTAGCGGCTTCAAGTGCAGAGCAGAATTTTCTAACGTTTGCTTTGCCAGTAAATTGCGATCACTTTCACCTAAAACAAACGGCTCTAACGTTTCAACCTTGATTCCGAGCGCGTCAAGCTCTGAGGCTGAAAAAATCAAGTGTGCGCTCTGGATCTGAAGCGCTCTAGAATCGCTTACTTCGATGTTTGTTCTCGGCATCGAATCGGCGTGCGCCCAACGGTCTAATTGAAAACGGCGGATCGCTTCAGTTGAAAGCATAAGCAGCGATCTCGCAGCTGAAATTATTCTGCTTTCAACAATCATCGCGTCAAGTGCCTGAAGTAGCATCGACGTGCCCTTTGCAGCTGATTCCCAAAGACCTGGCAAGATGAGGAAGGAGCCGAACGAACAGCCCACTTCCAGTACTGCGGCATCTTCAGATGGATCTTCCAAGTGCCCTTGCGACTTTTTTAGATACTTATTTAGCCATTCCGATATACGACGGCTAGATGGTGGCAACCCGCCTTTGGCGTGCGCCAAAATTAAATGAGTGAGCTGTTCAATTCGGGCTAGGTTTGCTTGAAATTGTAGTGAGTACGAAATTGACGCGCACGCAATCGCATTTGACGATGCCTCAAAATTTGCGATCTGAGCTTTCAGAACGGTGAAACCATCTAAGTTCAATGGCGCAACGTTTGCTTCAAGCTCATTCATGCTCAACTTCCATTCGCGTTTTCATGTTCGGAAAAAGATTGCGAACGCTGCTGGCGGTTAGCAGCAGCGATCTGGACTCAAGCTCCAAGGCCAAGATGCCAGTATTCCAGGGTTCTGGTCTTTTTCGTCGCTGTAGTAAGATTTGAATGGCTTTTCTTGACTTGTGCTCAGAAATATCGAGCGCGTTATGCAAAAACGCGTCAGCACTTTGCACCACCATTCCGAAATCTACCATCAGCGCACTGGGAAAGTGCCGAATATTGTTCGTTACGATGACATCGGCACGTGCGCATATAGCTGCGGCAATCACGTGCGCATCCGCTGGGTCGGGTAAATCAGGCCATGCCATTTGCGCCACATTTGCGATCATTGCATCTGGAAACGTGCTGTCCATCATGGCGCAGCGCCGTTGTAACGCGTTTGGGTCGACATCCGGGCGCGCACGTAAGACAGCGGCAATCCATTCGTCGTGGACTTGTTGCGACCATTTGGGTCTGTAGATATTGGCTATCGCCAACTCCATAATCAGGTCGGTAACTAGCGGCGAATAAAGCACACAGCGTCAAAAAAATGCTGTGAATGCGCCGCCATCGCTGATCACAGCTCGTCAATGCCTAATTCACGATCCAGATCTGCCATGGCCTGCAGCTGCTTATGCTGCTGGCTCTGGCGCAACTTTTGGTATGCCATAACATCCCCCAGCGCCAAGCGGCGATGCGTGCCAGTTTTGCTGATCGCTAATTCGCCACGCGTAATTACCTTGAGCAAATGTGTGCGCGATACGTTCAAAAAGTCCGCTGCTTGTTGCGTGGTCAGCAGGCTATTAGCGGCAACCACCTGCACGCTCTGATTGGCGGCCATGGCGCGCAAAATGTCTGCGAATAGCTCCAGTGCCTGACGTGGTACCGGCAAATCTGCATCTTCACCTTGTAAACGCAAAGTATAGGCACCGTTCGACGCCGCAAGATGGCGCGAAAGCATGCGCGCCACGTGTGGTAGGGCCTTTGCGGCTAGTTGCGTTTGTTTAACTGCGTGCATAGATGATTCTCCAAGCGCCTCAGTCTATTCGACATATTCGACACGATCAAGTTCAAAAGCGCGCCATTCGTCGCATTGGTTGTCAAATTGACGCAACAAGCCTGAATTCGACTTTAACCTAGAAAACCCAGTTGGACGTGCCCGAGTGTGCTTTTTTCGGCTTGTCCGGCAAGACGTGACGACGCGGCATAGTCATTCTCTGCAAGGAGGAAACAACGCAGCCGGGCGAGTCGAAAAAGGTGCAATCGGGCATGTAGCGCTCTCACCCATTTGGTGACGTCAGAAAAAGCCCTCAAACTTATACTCACTGTGGCTTTCCGAGCGCCAGAGCGCGGTCAACTGAGTTTTTTAGGTTTAAAGTTTTGCCAAAAATGGCAGGCACATGGGCGGCCTAATCACCAGGTGCGCGCATGCCAAACACATCTTAATTCCCTGGTGCAAGATGCAGGAAAGTCAGCCCGGGAAAGCGTTTGAAGTCGCCGTCAAAGGACACTAGACGAGCGCGGGCGGTCATTGCAAACGCCGCGAGATACGCGTCGGTCCATAGGTGTTGCGCAAATCCAGGCGTGCAGCTGAGCGCGCAATAGGTGTCGTCAAGATTGTTCGGCTCGCTAAGCCAACGGATATTGGGCATTGCTAGAAATTGCCGATAGGTTATCCAGGCTTCGTGTGGGCTAAGCGGGTTTGGGAAAACTTTGGCGTGCGTGCTCAGGCGTAAAAAGCCGTTGGCGGTAATGCGACAAAAACCTCGGCTTTGTACGGTAACGTCGTTCCAGTAACGGCTGGCAAGCGTGTGGTGGATGTGACGTTGATCAATCAACGCCAACCAGACGTTGATGTCGGGCAGGTCGTTCATGAGTTCGGCGCTGATTTCGGTGCTTGATCTTGGGTCAGCAACCGCTGGTATTGCGCCACATCTTGCGCTTCCAAGGTGGCGTAAAGCTGCGCGTTGCTCAAATAGGGCGTGACGCTGCCATCGGCCGCGCGCGCGATTGGAATCGGAAAGGGATTCGCGTCATTCGCGCCAGATAAAGGTGCGTGTTGCAGCATC
>JBBQBR010000102.1:0-7429 GCA_038317875.1 Lysobacterales bacterium | reverse complement strand
CGATAATCGCGGTATCGCCCGTGCGCCCGGGCATTTTATTGGTCATACCGCCGGTGGAGGTGCCCGCCGCTAAATTGCCGTGCGCATCACGTGCCACTGCGCCGACGGTGCCTTTTTTATCGCGCGGATCAGCTAAGCCGCTGGTTAAAACGGGTGCATTAAAAATGCTGTCGTGATCAAGCGTTACTTTGCCTAACTTTGCCGCTAGTCGCTGTTGCTCAGCGCGAAATTCGGTGACGAAATAGCTGAGCTCGGCTTGCGCAACGCCTAATTTCGCGGCCAATTGATCCGCACCGGCGCCAACGATCAGCACGTGCTCAGTCTGCTCCATAACCGCGCGCGCCAAGGTGATTGGGTTTTTCGGAGTCTTCGCCGCCGCAATAGCGCCACATGCACGGTTGCGGCCATCCATAATGGCAGCGTCCATTTCGACCTCAGCATTTGCATTCAATACCGCGCCATGCCCGGCGTTGAATAACGCAAAGTTTTCCAGCTGACAAATGCTTGCTTCAACGACGTCAAGCGCGCTTGCGCCCTGCTGTAGTTTTACAACGGCATCTGCGCAGATGCGCGCCATTTCGCTGCGAAACTGGACTTCGTTTTCTGAGCTCAAGTTAGCGCGTTCAATGACGCCAGCGCCGCCGTGCAATGCAAATCGAATCATGGTGTTAGTTGCCATGTGCCAAAAGCGTTGTAAAAAGGATCGATAGGGGTAAAACGGCTTGCTGCTAAAGCCAAGTGATAAATTGGCCCGGATTCTTGCGTGGCAAAACTTTGTCCCGCTTCCAGCTGCGGCGCTTCGGTAATTTGGTACCAGTTGAAGTTGCGTAATAGCTCAACGGCATCGCTCGCCTGCGCGGTGTTTGATGTGCTCACTGCGGCATCAAAAAGCCCCAAATTGTGCATGCCGCAGGAATAGGTGGTTACACCGCTGACATACACAACGAAGGCCTGATGCACGCTTTGCTCAAGCTTAGCGCCGCAAAATTCTTGCCACTGTGCGGCCGTGTGCGCTAAACCGGCGCTCTCAACTTTGATCGCCAGGCCGCCAGCGTCCAACACTGCAGCCGCTGCGCGCATCAACGCATTTGCACCGGGCAAATTGAGCTCAAAGGAAATCAAATACAGCACTGAGCGGTGTCGCCCAATCGTTTTTAAGATTTGCTCGGTGAGCTGTGGGCCAGCGGCACGGAATGCCTGCACCATGCGTTTGTCGGCGTCTTCGAACCGATAGTTGAAGGCGGACTTGCTTTGCAAATCGATCAGCATGCCACCGGCGCACAAATAGCGCCCAGTGTCGGCCACCGCAGCCGCAAAGGCGGTGTGATCTTTCCACGGGCCGGGAATACAAAGCACTGATTTCACACGCGCAATATCGGTTGGCGCAGTCATCTCAATAGTCATTGTGGAAACACCATTACCACCGCGTGGGCGGCAATGCCTTCCGCGCGCCCAATTGCGTCCAGCTTTTCGTTAGTGGTGGCTTTCACGCTGACCTCGGTTATTGCGACGCCTAAATCGGCCGCCAAGCGCTCGCGCATCTGTGCCAAATGCGGCGCAAGTTTTGGCCGCTCAGCAACGACGCTAATATCGACATTGCCAACGTAATAGCCGCGCTCCGCTACCAACCGCACGCACTCGCGCAATAAAATGCGGCTGTCAGCGCCACGCCACCTTGCATCGCTTGGCGCAAAGTAGTGCCCAATATCGCCCAAAGCTAAAGCACCCAGCAAGGCATCGCACAGTGCGTGGATTGCGACATCGCCGTCGGAATGTGCGACGATGCTGCTGTCATTGCTGATGCGCACTCCGCCCAAAGTCACATAATTATCGGCGTCGACTGTGGGCTCAAGGGCGTGTATGTCATAGCCCATACCGACGCGTGGTAGCTGTCGTGGCGTTGCTGTCATAAAGTAATGCCTAAGTAGAAAGCGGCTAACGCTAAGTCGTCGGCGACGGTGATTTTTATATTGGACGCGCGGCCCGCGACTAGTTTGGGCGTTAAACCGGACTGCTCCATCGCTTGCGATTCATCCGTTGCCGACGGGTATGTGGCTATTGCCTGCGCTAGCGCTCCCAAACGAAATACCTGAGGCGTCTGTGCGGCCCATATGTGACTGCGATCAAGAGTTTCCAGCACGCGCAAATTAGAATCGCTGCGTTTGACGGTATCGCGCACGGGCATCGCAAGTAGTGCGCCGACGGCATCAGACGCCGCAGCCAAAAGCACCGCATTTAAATCACTGCTACGCAAACATGGGCGCGCCGCATCGTGTACGGCGACTAATGTTTTGGCCGCAACACCCATATCAATCAGCATCATAAGGGCATTTTGCACTGAGTCAGCGCGCGTCTGACCGCCTGCGCAAACACAGATTGGTTTGCCGTTAAGTTCGGAAAGTTTTGGCCAGTGCACGTCATTGGCATCAAGCGCCAACATTACGCCCGCTATTTTTGGATGTGCGCAAAGTACTGCAAGGCTATGTTCTAAAACAGTTTTTTCACCGATGCGGAGATATTGTTTAGGCGTCTTTGTGGCTGCGGTGCCAAATCGCGAACCAACTCCTGCAGCTGGCACGAGCGCCCAAATACTTTCCGACATGCGAACTCAGTGCTCCGCTTGCGCCAACCGTTTGGAGTCTGCTGCGCCTGAGTCTGACAATCGCGGCGATTGTGCCGACTCGGTTGCGCGCTCGGCGAATCCCGCTGCGCTTGCTTCACTTGGCCCGTTCACTTCAATGACTTGATAAAAAACCTCGTCGTTTTTAACCATGCCCAGCTCGGAGCGTGCGCGCTCTTCAACGGCTTCTGCGCCCTGTTTCAAGTCGCTAACTTCAGCGGCAAGCTGCTCATTGCGCGTGTGCTGCTTGGCGTTTTCGCTTTCCTGATGCCGTACCGCGAGTTCAAGCCGCCAAACGTCGCGCATGCCGCCAGATACCCACAGTTTTACCTGAAGTCCGGCAAGCATCAATAACAACATTAAGGAAACCCAACGCGCCACGGGCAGTATCACAAAGCAACAATTCGCTAAGGTTACAAAATCGCAGCTCAAAAGCCTAGTGATTCTTTAGCGATTTCAGGTACTTAGAAGGTGAATTTAATGCCTTTTACAGGTGACTTCACAGAATTCACCCCAATATGGCCTGTTAGACTCCAGGAATACGTATGCCTTGCTCCAGGCAAGGCCTAGAAATAATTAAAGGTAAAGCACCCAAAAATGAGCGCACAAGCTATATCAAATGATGCTGGTAATTCAGCACTGTCATACGCAGAACGTCAATTGCTGACCCAACAGGGTTTAAGCATGGCCAGTTTAGAGGCCGCCATTAATACCGCCATGGGCCCAGGCATCACCGCCAGCGATCTTTATTTTCAATTTTCCCGTCAAGAAAACTGGGGTTTAGAAGACGGCATTGTTAAAGAGGGCAGCCACAGCATCGAGCAAGGCGTTGGCGTGCGAGCAGTCAGCGGCGAAAAGGTGGGTTTTGCCTATTCCGACGAATTAACGCCAGCGGCATTAGATGAGGCAGCGAAATCAGCTCGCGCTATTGCGCGCGCAGGGTTCACCGGGCAAGTACAGGCGTGGAAGCGACGGAGTGCAAAGCCGCTTTATGCCGCACTTGATCCGATTGACAGCCTTGCGGCTGGGCAAAAGGTCGCGCTGTTGAGCGAAATGGACGCTTATGCGCGTTCGTTAGACCCGCGTGTGGTGCAGGTGATGGCGGGTGTGTCGGCCAGTGTTGACACGATTTTAATTGCTGCCAGTGACGGCACTTTTGCTGGCGATGTCAGGCCGCTGATTCATTTACGCGTGACAGTAATCGCCGAACAAAACGGGCGGCGAGAAATGGGCTCAAGCGGCGGCGGCGGGCGTTTTGGCTACGCGGAATTAGCGCGCGGCGAAGGCACCAAGGCACATGTCCGCGAAGCGGTGCGCTTGGCGTTAGTCAATTTAGAGGCCGTACCCGCACCTGCCGGGCAAATGACCGTGGTGCTAGGCCCCGGCTGGCCCGGAGTGTTGCTGCACGAAGCGGTCGGGCACGGTCTGGAAGGCGATTTCAATCGCAAGGGCACGAGCGCTTTTGCCGGGCGCATGGGGCAGCAAGTCGCGGCAAAGGGTGTAACAATTGTCGACGATGGCACCTTGCTCGATCGGCGCGGATCACTGTCATTAGACGATGAAGGCACGCCCAGCGCATGCACAACTTTGATCGAAGACGGTATTTTGAAAGGCTATTTGCAGGACAAGCTCAACGCTGGATTGATGAAAACCGCGGCCACCGGCAACGGCCGCCGCGAAAGCTTTGCGCATTTGCCGATGCCGCGCATGACCAACACTTATATGTTAGCCGGTGATCGGGACCCAGAAGAAATTGTGCGCTCGGTCAAAAAAGGCCTGTACGCGGTCAATTTCGCCGGCGGGCAAGTCGATATCACCAACGGCAAATTCGTATTTTCGGCATCCGAAGCCTATTTGATCGAAGACGGCAAAATTGGTGCGCCGGTAAAAGGTGCAACGCTCATTGGCAATGGCCCGGAAGCGATGCGCCAGGTCAGCATGGTTGGCAAAGACTTGAAACTAGACTTAGGCGTGGGCGTTTGTGGCAAAGATGGTCAAAGCGTGCCAGTCGGCGTCGGCCAGCCTACGCTTAGGATCGAAGGCTTGACCGTGGGCGGCACGCAGATTGATTAACTAGCTAGACTTAGAGAAGCGCGATGCATAAAAAGTCAGTTTTGCCAGTTTTAATGTGCCTAATTTGGAGCCAAATTAGCCACGCCCAAGCATTAAATGCGAACGGCAGCGTTGTATCCGGCACGGTTGCCAACGAAGCCAGTGTCCGGTTTTTGCAGGACAATTTTGATGTCTGGCTGGCAAGATCGCAGCCGGACGGCACGGGCAAGGTAGATATTTGGGTCGACTACGAACAGCAGCGCTTGTTGGCATCGTATGGTTTCAATTTTGCGCGCAACGAAAAACTCAGCGCAACATTGGCGCAAATACCTGAGCGCGCGACACCCGCAACGGAGGCAATCGCGGGCTTCCCTTGCTACCGCACGGTGGAGGAAACCCACGCGACGCTGGAACAACTAGCGCAACGCTACCCAAGTTTGGCACGCACTGAAGATATTGGCGATAGCTATCTTAAAAGCGTAGGGCAGGGTGGTTATCCGATCAAAGCGCTGATTATTGATAACAGCGCGATTCCAGCACCCACAGGAAGCACCAAGCCCACGCTGCTGTTGATTGGCGCAATTCACGCGCGCGAATACGCCACCGCGGAAATTGCGACGCGTTTTGCCGAACGGCTTTTGACTGGCTACGGCGTTGATCCTGAACTAAGCAATCTGCTCGATCATCGCCGCGTCATTATCGTGCCGCAAATGAATCCTGATGGCCGCAAACGTGCGGAAACAGGCGTGTCGCAACGACGCAATTTGCACCCCTTGACCTGTGTCACAATACCGGCCAATTCGGGCGTCGATCTGAATCGCAACTCGACGTTTTTATGGGGCACCAACAACGCCAGCTCCATTAACGGCTGCACCGATACGTTTCGTGGTGCTGCGGCAGCCAGCGAGCCAGAAGTGCAGTCTATCGAGCAATTTTTAGCGGCTAATTTCCCTGACCGCCGTGGCCCGCTGGATACCGACGCCGCGCCGCTGGACACCGAAGGCGTGTTTATCAGCCTGCATTCGTACGCGAATTTGGTGCTATTCCCCTGGGGCGCAAACAATAGCGCCGCACCCAACAAGCTCGGGCTGCAGACGCTGGCGCGCAAATTCGGTTTTTATACCAACTATCAGGTGTGTCAACCACCAGCCACAGGGTGTTTGTATGCCGCCAGCGGCACCACCGACGATCAAGCCTATGGCGCGCTCGGCTTAGCTGCATTTACTTTCGAAGTCGGCAACAGCGGTTTTTTTGAGTCCTGCAGCATCTTTGAAGCCAGCACCGTCAACAAAAACATTGACGCGCTGATTTACGCATTGAAGGCTGCGCGCCGCCCTTATCTTGAACCTGCGGGCCCAGAAGTGACGGAGTTAACCGCGTTTAATAATGTCGTGGAAAACGATTTTGAGATCACCGTTGCCGCAAAAGCCAGCGATAGCCGCAGCTTCAGCGGCGGCCAGGGCAATGAAGACACGCACACCGTGGTGCGCGCCGCACTGTATGTCAATACGTCCCCAGAAACCGGCGGTGCGACCGCGTTCCAAATGGACGCCGCCGACGGCAATTTCAACAGCGCCAACGAGGCAATTACCCTGCGGCTGCCCGCAAGTTTGCTGCGCCCAGGGCGCAACGTGGTGTATGTGACCGCGACTGATTCGGCGAATCAAACCGGTGTGGTTAGTGCCACTTTTGTGCGGTTGGCGGGCACGTTTGTATCGGGGTTTGAGTAAGTGCCCTTAATGCATTGGCAAATAGATAATTTTTGTCGAGTGATTACAGAAGTGTCTTGAAATGTCTACTGAAATACAAAATTAATCGCATTGATCAGGTAATAAAAGTATGATTTGACTTTGAGTTGCCAGGTATTGTGATGAATTGGCTAAATTTGTTTGGTTCAAAGTTTCGGTTTTGGCATCGTTGCATGATTTTAGCTGGCGTCTGCTGCGCCGCAAATGCCACTACAGTCGTCGGTTCTGAGCTTGCCACTAAAACAGAACTGGCCCCGCAATGGCGGCTAGATTTTCCAACGGTCGCCAAAATTGACTTTGTAAGATCACTCACTTCGCTTTCAAATGGTGATTGGCATGTTGTCGATTCAAGTACAAGGATCCAGCTGAGCAGCCAATTAGAGATTCTTTCGACGGCGCGCACTACTCAAGCTTTTTCCCGAAAATCGGCTGAAGTGAATGGAGAGCTGGTTGAAATTGCTCGCGGATCCTTCCCAGACCTTTTTTCAGGGATTTGGCAACGCGACTTCACAACGACTAATCTGTTTGACGATCCGCCGTGTTCGGTCACGCGTTTTTTTGCTGACGAGTCGGTGCGCTGGCGTCAACAAATCAAAGGATCACATTGCAGCGAATTAAGTGCGGCTGAGGATGGCAGTGTCTGGCTGTCCGGCGATCAAAATGTATTAAATTTGCGCGCAGATGGCACCATTCGCCGACAAGTTGCCTTTGCCGATCAAGATTCTCCCTACCTGTCGATTTTAGGAATTAGCGCCGCGCGTGGGCCAAATCTGGGCGGTGCATTCATTATTTTTAGGCCGAAAATGGCAAGCACAGCGTATGATTTTGGCGTTGCTTACATCGATGCCAACGGCCAACAACGCTGGCAGTATCGTGGTACGGCACGGGGTTCAGATTTAGCCGCGGTTACACCTCGATTAACCTCGGCGAATGATGGTGGTGTCTATGTTGGTGGCTCAAGTTTGACTCGATTGGATGCAAACGGCCTAACTCTCGCGCAATTTGACCC
>JBBQBR010000101.1:0-7435 GCA_038317875.1 Lysobacterales bacterium | reverse complement strand
GACAGCGGCAGGCTGGAAGCTGCCCGGGAGGCCTTTACAGAAAGTTTGGCTTTGCGTGATCACTTACTCAAGATAGTTGGTGACACACCACAAGCAATGCGCGATTTTTCGGCCAGCTTGGTTCACTTAGGCCAGATTGAGCAATTTAGCGGTAGGCTGGAAGCTGCACAGGAGTCCTTGTCCAAGGCTGTGGCCTTACATCGGCGCTTAGTCGTTGAAGTGGGTAACACGCCACAAGCGTTACGCGATCTATCGATCAGTTTGAGTAATTTAGGCAATATAGAAAATGACAGCGATAGACTGGAAGCTGCCCGGGCCGATTTTACCGAAAGCTTGGCTTTGGATCGGCGCATACTCTCTGTGGTTGGTGAAACGCCTGAAGCGCTCCGCGATTTGTCAGTTAGCTTGGTTAACTTGGCACAAAATGAGCATAAAAGCGGCAGGCTGGACATTGCCCGGGAGGCTTTTTCCGAAAGCATTGCCTTGAATTGGCGCTTAGCGGCTGTACTCGGTGAGACACCACAGGCGCTCCGCGATCTCTCAGCCAGCTTGAATAGTTTGGGCCAGATAGAGCGTGATAATGGTGCGCTGGAACTCGCTCGGGAAGCTTTCGCCGAGAGCTTAACGTTTTATCGGCGCTCAATGAAAGTGGTTAGTGCAACGCCTCAAGCGCTGCGCGATCTGGTAGTTGGCTTAGAAAATTTAGGAACGATTGAGCAAAGCACCGGCAATTTGGAAGCAGCCAGAGAGCAGTTTTTCGAAAGCTTAACCTTGCAACGGCGCTTACTCGCCGTAGTCGGAGAAACGCCGCAAGCGGTGCGCGATCTGTACCTTGCGCTGGAAAATATCGGAATAATCGAGCGCGAGTTGGGACATACAGACGCTGCGCAGGCTGCCTTCTCAGAAAGTGCCGAGTTACGGCTACGACTTGAGAATGCATCGCAACCAGTCAAAGCAGATCGCTAGGCTCCTGACTAACGTAAAAATAACGTTCGCATGCGCTTTTTTGGCCTTAGCCCCCAACACTGACAAAATTCCGATCATCCAAAACTGGTTCGCCATCCCAGCGATACGCCACCAACGGCCCATCCTTGGCGGCGCTGTAATCAACGCAGGCGGCGGTGGGCGATTGTTGTTTAGGTGTGCCGGTCATCCAGTAGTGCCCGAAAAACACCGGTTTGACGTTGTCATAGGAGCTACGCAAATCACTTTCGAGTTTGATGTCGGGTAATTTTTGCCGGATGTGCTCGGGCATGATTGCCAAATCTCGGTAGTTGGTGGCGTCGGTATCCCACCACTTAATCCGAACTTCATGGCGTGTGTGGCCGTCCTTATCTTGAAAAGAATGCCCGTCCGGCAATCGACTCTCCAAGCCTTTAGTCAAGCCTTCAACCGTGCGATAGGGCATCTGCCCTTTGCGGCTGGCTTGCAGCATCAGCGCCGGGTTCAACTGCAGCGCTGGTGTCAAATGCGGCCTAAGCTCGGCCATGTAACCATCATGCCAACAGGCGTGCACCACCCGCAGCCCGGGCAGATTTAACCACAGCGGCAGCGTCAGAAACCAGTTGATAATTTCTGCGTGCAGCGCGGGTTTGTCCTCCACCTCGGTTAAAAAAGCCCTGTGCTGCTCTCGGTTTTTCAGCCCCAAAACGCCGCCACGTGGGCGCAAAAACTCACCTGGCCGTTCGTCATCAGCGGTATGCCAGGCGATCGCATTGAATTCGTGATTCCCCATCACCGCGATTGCGCTGCCTGCATCCACCATACGGCGCGCGGTCATTACGCTGTCGACTTGACGCGGCCCCCGGTCAATAAAATCGCCCACAAAGATGGCCGAACGACTTGGATGTCGGTACGCGCCATTAGAATGCCGATAGCCAAGGTGCGCCAGCAATGAGTGCAATTTGTCAGCCTGCCCGTGAATATCACCAATGATGTCGTATGCCATGATTTCCTCGCACCAATTTTTCGGCATAGTGTGCCTCGCGATGCGCTCGAACTGGCAACCTTGGCAACGAAAAACCAAAGTTTTAGGCGCGCAACAATTCAGCGTGGCCTATGAGCGTTGGAAAACAATCGGTTAAGTGAGAATCAGTGTGCAAAACTAAAAATACCGAAAGGGTGATGCCAGTAGGCGACTGAAAGCATGAATAGATAGATACACAGCGCGCCCGCATAGCAAATTGCGTGAGTCCATGGTTTGCGAGTCCTTGATTTGCGGGCACGCTTGAGCGCAAAGCTGGCCACTCCAATGTAGGCAACTAATAGGCACATTTTCATGATGAGCCAGCCATTTGCAAACATCGCAGACGGCAAAATTGTCAGCAGCATCAATGCCGCCGTCAGCAGTGTTGTGTCAATCGCGTAACTCAAGAAACGCGCCGGCGTTGCCATCGGCCATTTCGCACCCGCCAGCACAGCGCCACCGCGCAGCGCAAATAAAACGCCGCTGGCCACTACGCAAATAATATGCGCCAGCTTAATTTGCGGGTAGAACACCAACATTGGTTCCAGGCTACTCATCTAGTTTCATCCTAAATTTTGAGCACTAATTTTCAACCCGGCTTGCCATCGCTGCGTGGCGCTAAGTAAATCCGATTGAGCCGAATGACCCACGGCCCTAAAGCCAGCAGCCAAGCGATTGCTGCCAAAGCCTGCCAGAGTAGAGCGTCCGGCGTCAGCTCGGCTGCGATGCGCATGACCGTAACGATTTGAATGCTGATGAACGCGTAGATCGCGACGGGCGGCATTACCAGTGGGCGGCCGGAATGCCCCTGAGTTACGCGCGTGACCATGGCGATCAATGCGCTGCCAAAAAACCCGATAAATAATGCATGCGCTGGCGCACGGCCTAAGGTGAAAGCACCGTTAATCCAAAAAATCAGACTCTGGATTGCATAGAGCGCAAAAGTAATCGGCAGCCAAGCAAATGCAATAAACAGCACGCTCAGCAACGCAGGCTTAGGGCCGCGCGGCCACCAGCGAACCAACATCACAGCAGTCAGGGCAAAAAGCGCCGTATCCACCGGCCAAAGCCACGCGTAACCGTGTACTAACTCAAGGGTTAGGTGCGCCAAACACAGTGGCCAAAAAACCGCCAAGAGCCACATTGGACGCCACTGCGTATAGCCTTTACAAACATTGGTAGCAAAGAACGGGAACATCCGATGTGCGACGGTAAAATAAACAGGCATGAGTAAGCCGAAACTACCCATTTTGATGCTGACAAACGCCCACATCGGAGCGCCGCCAAAGCTAAAAACCATAAAAGCACAGAGGCCGGTAAAACCAAAAATCAATGCCAAAAAGCACGATCTAGCGTGCCAGGTGCAGCCTTTTTCCTGAAACAGCAAGGATCCAAGCGGCCACAAGCCAACCGACCAGCCAATCGCAGTTAAGATCAAACCGATCTCAAGGCAATATCGCCAGCCGAACGCGGCCGCCAACAGGCACAGCGCTTGGCCGCCTATTAAGCCGATGCCAACCGGCAAATAGCGCCAGCGCGCCAGCTCAGGCAAGCCCATCCAGCGTGGAAACACGGTCAATAGAAAGCCAAACATAAAGCTTGGCAACACTTGATACTGCATGATGAAGGCGTGTAGCCAACCCGGTGGCACATTGGCGGCCATAATGGGTGTCGCTAAGCCTAAGCCTGGCCAACGCTGTGCGATCAGCCAAACCGCCCACCACAACATGGCCAACAACAAATTGCTCGCGCCAATAAAAAACATCATTCGATGCGGTGTAACCAATAGCCACTTTGGCGAGCTTGCAGACGCCTCGCCGTGGGGCTGAGTGCCCAAAATTGTCATTATTCCGCTCCGTTCATTCAATGCGTGCACTGTGCATGTGTCGGCCGGAAATGCCCTTGATATGCGTCAAGCCCGTTGTTGCGAACTTTATTGACACCACACTCTGCCTTTTTGATCGGCATTTTCGGCGCTAACCAAAAGAAATCGACAGCGCTGCTCTACCACTTAGATGCACTTGATCTAGATCAATGCCAGAGTAACCGCATTTTTGCTCCTATCCGTCAATTGCGTTAACCAGTTGTGGGCATATGCACGCGGTCTTGTTATGAAAGTCATGAAATGCAGCCTCGCGTTCGCGATGCTTCTGAGCGCTTTGGTGGCGCAACCAGTGCGCGCTGAAGCGATTTCTAAGCCTGCTATTTCGAGCTCGGCTATTTCGAGCTCGGCTATTTCGAGCACTGCTATTTCGAATCCGGTTATTTCCAGCCTTGGCATTTACAAACCGGTAACTTCGCCTCCGCACACGCCTATTCCGCATGCGCTTGTACCCATGACTCAACGCGACTTTCAGGTTTCCGGAACACAAGTTGGGAACCTTGCAACCAACGCCCTACATCCGGTGAGCGAATGCAAGCAATGTCACGGCGGTTACGATCCGCAGATTGAGCCCTTCGCGACATGGGCCGGCTCTTTGATGGCGCTTGGCGGGCGCGATCCACTGTTTTTTGCGCAAATGACTACGGCGAATCAAGATGTTGCTAACGTCGGCAGCTTTTGTTTGCGCTGCCATGTGCCGGTTTCGGTGGTCACCGGCCATGTCGCGCAGCCCGATGGCACAACCCTGGATGCAGCCGATAAAGAAGGCGTGGGCTGTCATTTTTGCCACAGCATGGTCGACCCACAATTTAAGCCCGGAATCAGTCCACCCGAGGATGCAGACATTTTGGCGGCACTGGCAAATCTGCCGCAATACATAGGAAATGCAATGTTTGTGCTCGACCCGCAGGCGCGCCGCCGTGGCCCTTATTTAGACACCGATGCCCCGCATACGACGATCAATTCCGATTTCCACCGCCAGAGCGCCATGTGTGGAACCTGCCACGATGTGGGTAATGTTGCGGTGTCTAAATTGCCCGATGGCCGCTACCGCTACAATTTGATCGATATGCCAACGCCAGACGCGAATTTGGCGATGCAATTTCCGCTCGAGCGCACCTATACCGAATGGAAGTTGTCCGAGTTTGCGCAAGGCGGCGTGGATTTGGCCGGACGTTTTGGAGGCGTACGCGGCCCGGTCGTTTCCAGCTGCCAGGATTGCCATATGCCAACGGCGACCGGACGCGGCGCTAGCTATGCACGGATACGCACCGATCTTGCAAGCCATGCTTTCGCCGGTGCCGCAGTGCCATCGCTGGATTTAATCGCTGCCTACACCGCCGGTGATCCAGAGGTTGATCCCTCTGCGATTGCGGCCGGGCGCGCCAGTGCGCTATCGATGCTGCAGCGTGCGGCAAGCGTTGATCTTGCGCTTGATGGCCTAGATTTAGTCGCGCGCGTGACCAATCAGTCTGGGCATAAACTACCGACTGGGCATATCGAAGGCAGGCGCGTTTGGCTTAATCTGCAGTTTTTCGATGCCAGTAATGCCTTGATTGCTGAGCGCGGGCACTACGATACGCAAATGGCAGAGTTGGACGAAACGACCACGACCGTGTATGAAATGCACGTTGGCCTAAGTGCGGATGCGGCGGCGGTAACGGGCTATCCCAGCGGCGTAACCGCACACATGGCCTTGGCCGACACCATCGAAAAAGATACGCGCATCCCACCGCGCGGCTTTAATAATGCTGCGTATAGCGCCGCTGGCGCACCGGCAGTAGGAATCAGCTATAGCGATGGCCAATATTGGCACGAACAGCGCATGCCATTGCCCAAAGGCACCGCGCGGGTCCGCGCTCGGCTTTACTATCAATCCACGCCACGGCACTACATTGAAGGCTTACGCGACGCCAATGTCACCGACCAGTGGGGCGAAATATTGCACGATGCCTGGCAGCAAACCGGCCGTGGCGCGCCGATTGCGATGGCAGACGTCAGCTTAGCGATCACCGAAGCCTTGTTTCGCGACGGCTTTGAGTAAGCCGTCCTCAAAAAAAGTCAAAAAGACAAGCCCAGCCCGATTCCAACGCGCTTCCATTGAAATCAAGCGTTTCTGGGCTCAGGCTTGCATAAGCTCGGATTGCATCAGCGCTAAGAACTAGGAAGCGTGCGCGCGGATGGGCGCATCAGGCTTACAACAATGGTGAGCACTGTGATGGGCACAACAAACCAAAACATCACATTGCTGAGCATCGGCAATAGGTCGTGCTGTTGTGACATCAAAATAAGGTAGGTCGTATACGCCACGTAGTAGCCGAGGAAAATCGCGCCTTCCCAGCGCGCAATTTGCCTGCCGGTCAGAAAAATCGGGAATGCCGCCACCGCGACCGCAAGCATGACCCACATATCAAAGCTCAAAATCGACGGGGCGACCACGAGGCCCGTCGGCGCGACGATACCGGTAAGGCCCAGCACGCCCAAAATGTTGAAGGTGGAGCTGCCGATAACATTGCCCACCGCAATATCGCGCTGCCCGCGCATCGTCGCCAAAATCGACGTCGCCACTTCTGGCATTGAAGTTCCAGCCGCGATTATCGTGAGCCCGATTATCAGTTCAGACACGCCCATACTTTTAGCGAACACAATTGCCGCTTCGACGAGCCAATTGGAGCCTTGCACCAGCAGAAAAAGGCCGACCGCAATTAGCACGACTTGCATCGACCAATGGCGATCCCAAGTGCTGGTCAGATCAAGCTCGGCGTCCTCGGCTGCGGTGTTCTTCTTTTCATTTCGCGATTGAATAACCAAAAATGCCGTGTAGCCGAGCAGCAACGCAAACATGATTGCCGCTTCCATCCGCGAAACGTTGCCATTCCACATAAAGCCAACCAACAGTAGGGTGGCCGCAATCATGATCGGCACCTCCTGGCGAATAATCTGGCGGTTAATCATCAGCGGGGCAATTAGCGCACACGCACCAAGTACAAACCACACGTTAAAGATGTTGGAGCCGACCACATTGCCGATCGCGATATCGACCTTGCCATTGAAGGCCGACTGCACCGATACCGCCAATTCTGGTGACGATGTACCGAACGCGACCACGGTTAGCCCGACGACCAGCGGCGACACGCCAAATGAAATCGCAAGCTTTCCCGCACCCCGCACGAGCGCTTCTGCGCCACCGATGAGCAGGGCAAGCCCGCCAAGAAACATGAGTAAAGTCATTTCAGTTTTTCGTTGTAGTTAGATTTGCCAAAATTATAAGCGTTCTTTGCGATCAAGCGTGTGTTCGCCCTCTACACTGGTTTTGCGGCTGAGCCGATATCAACCTAACTCCGTAAAGAACGTGAACTCCAAGTTTGAATATCTCGCCTTCGCATAGGGCGACCAAAAGCTTGGGGAGTTTGTCGATCCCGGAATCGGGGGCAAGGTTTATGAGCGCTTGGGTTTCGCCGGCAATAACTTTTATGTGCCGATGATTGTTACTGAGCGCGGGGTCATTGCGCTGGGTCATGATCTCTGGGCCTACGCTTCTACGTATGTAGCAATAGACCGGCACACCCGCTGGTCCATTCAATCTA